>CAIXSC010000891.1 GCA_903921945.1 uncultured Planctomycetaceae bacterium | reverse complement strand
CTGATCCCAGCAGGATCAGCGGCGAATCCCATCCCTTGCGACGGCGCTTTTTGAAGTTCGCCGCCGCCGCGGCGGAAGCTCCCGGCGGCGGTCCGGCCGTTCCCATCGCGCCGGCCGCGAACGGATCGGCCATGCCCATGCCGCCACCCATGCCGCCACCAAACGGATCGGCGCCGCCGAGCGGTTCCAGACCGCTGGAAAGCGGTTCCAATTCGCCGACAAGCGGTACCCGTTCGCTTTCCTGCGCCGCCCCCGCGCTCGCACTGGAACCGGCACCACGTCCAGCGGACGCCCCCGCGCTCGCACCACCCCGAGCCGCGCCGCCACCCATCGCCTTCGCGCGAGCGGCCGCCATCGCCTCCTTGGCCTTTTCCTTCTCCCGAGCCGCCGCGTCTTTGCCGGCCGCGTCTTTACCGGCCGCGTCTTTGCCGGCCGCGTCTTTCCCGGCCGCGTCTTTGCCAGCCGCTGTTCCTGCTTTCGCGGCCGCCCCTGCTTTGCTGGCGGCCGCCTTATCCGCAGCCGTCTTCTCCGCAGCCGTCTTCTCAGTGGCCGCCTTCTCCGCAGCCGGCTTATCCGCAGCCGGCTTATCCGCAGCCGGCTTGTCGGCAGGCGGCTTCGCAGCGGGAGCCTTTTCCGGGGCGGGTTCATCTTCGAGCAGCGCAAGGCCCAGATCGTCGTCTAGGGATGGCTTGGCCGGCTTCGCCGCCGACGTCTTCGCTTCGGGCGGCTTGGTTTCCGCAGGCTTCTCGGCGGCGCCTTTCGTGTCGCCACCGCCCTCGCCGATGTCGGCCAGCATTTTCTTGGCTTGGAACGGTGTCAGGAAGCCTTTTTCGACCAGCAACTTCGCCAGCGAATCGGGTGACACGGACGACTTGGCGTCACCCGCTTTCCGCCGCAGGTCGGCCAACACGCTATCTTCCAAGAGGCCCAATTGTTCGAGCCGGTCGAGCAGTTTGTGCGCGGCACTCATTCGTCATCTTGCTCCACAGTTTGCAGCTGCAGTTGTTCCATGCCGACGGCGGTGCCCGCGTCCAGCGCCGCCACCACCTTTTCGTGCGACGCTTCGCCGTTGGCCTTCACCATGAGCCGCGTGGGGATTTTGCCACTGCTGTCCCCCAGCCGGGCACGCCGCAGCTTGATAATCAGATCCTGCTCGCTGGGCGCTTCCTCTTCGAATTCCGAGGTTTCCACTCGATAGGTGTTGAACGCGTCCACATACACGGTGACCATATCCCCTTCGGGATCTTCATCCTGCGGCACCGAGGCCGCGCTTGGCCGATCATCCTTCGGTTTTGGCAATTGCATCGACTTTTGCAGACTGAAAGACGCCGTGACCATGAAGAAGATCAACAATTGAAACACAATGTCGACCATCGGCGTCACGTCCATCTCGGACTCTTCCAGCCGCGAGCCAAACTTGACCGGCTCGGAATCGGCCTCGTCCACCGGTGGCGGCGGTGGCGGCTGCGGTGGAGCCGCCTCGTTGTGTCGTGCTGTCATGCGATCGTCCGTCCTCAACACTCAATCTTCAGCCCTCAGCCCTCAGCCCTCAGCCTTCAGCCCTCAGCCTTCAATGCGCTTCCATGATTGCGATGAACAATTGCGAGACTTCGGCGTTTCGCACCGAGGCTTTGGCGATCCGCGACACGTCACGGTGTTTGAGGCCACGGGCCGCCTTGATCAGCACATGCTGTTTGTCGCCGCCTTCGTTGACATGTTCCGCAACGTAGGCCGCGACGGCGTCCTCTTGCTCGGACACGGTGCCCACGTTGATCAGGGTCGCGTCGTCGATTCCATCCCCTTTGAAGACGCGGATCGAATCGCCGTCACCCGCCGCCACGGTGAGCACCACAGCCAATTTTGACGGCACCGGCACGCCAAACTTCGCCTTGGGCAAATCGACTTGAGCCTGTTGGCCGACATGTGAACAGACAATGAAGAAAATCAGCAGCAGGAACGTGCAGTCAATCATCGGAGCGATATCCATCTCCGACTCTTCCAGCTTCGCCCGTTTCAGCTGAACTGGCGCGTCGTCTTCCATCTCCACCGCATCGAGCGGGGGCGCGGCCGAATCGTTCACCGGAAGGCTCCTTGAGCGAGCGGGACAGGGAAAAGTGCGGGACAACGCCGGTTCGCCACGGGGAAAGCCGCCGCCGCAAGCCGAGGGAAAAACGGCGGACCATCGCTTGTCCGCCGACTATGAGCCGACTGTGAGCCAACTATGAACCAACCACGAGCCGACATGCGAGCGGCCCTTTCGCCGTCGATGTCAAGCTGCCCGGCGGCCGGCATTCGCCAGCCCCTGCTGGAAGAATTCAAAGAACTTGCCCATCCCCGCGCCGACCATCTCTTCCATCTTGCGGATTCGCACGTTGATTTTCGCCATCAGGAACATGTACGGAATCGACACCGCCAAGCCGACGGCCGTCGTCACCAGCGCAAAGCTGATGTCCGACGCCAACACCTCGGGCTTGACCGATTCGGCGCCGGCCAGCTTGCCGAACGCCTGCATCATCCCGAGCACCGTGCCGAGCAGTCCGAGCATCGGTTCGGTCTTGATCGCCATGCTGACGCCCACCAAGCGGTGCTCGATGTCGGACAACACGTCCCGCTGGAAGGTTTCCATCACGAGCGCTTTGGCCTTGCTGAAGCCCAACTTGCGATTGACCATCGCCAGGATGCCCATCTGCACCACGGCCCGCTGGTCGCCTTCGCAGAACTGCATGGCGGCGTCGAAGTCGCCCCGCACGACAGGCTCCGCCAAAGCGTCAAGGAATTGATTCTGCTCGTCGAAGGTACGAAACCGCAGACTGCCCGTCCGCGACCAAACCACAATGACGCAGTAGAGTCCCCACAACGCGACGATGCCTTGGAACAAGTAGATTGAGTTGTTCACCCAATCCATCAATCCCCATTCGGTGATATTCATAGAGGTCGGATCCCGCCGAGTGCTTCAAAACAGGTTAGAGTCGCGTGTCGCCGGCTACTTCGCGGCCGTGCGGAAAAACTGGTCGCTCACTTCGAACACATACTTGCCGCCCTTGGATCGAACGGTGAAAACCGTCTTCAGAATCTCTTTCACGTCGCGGCCGCCCGAACGCTCGCGTTCCAACAGGGCCAGCTGGTCTTCAATGTCCTTCGGATAGAACTGCATGATGATTCGGCCCTGGGTCGGCACGCCGGCCCGCCCCAGCAACTCCAGGTCGGCCTCTTGCAAGGCGCCGTTCCGCCACGTCATGTACAGCCGCTTTTCGTCGTTGGCCGAACCGCTGCGACGGCGCGGCGAGCCGGTGGAAAACCCCGAGGCATAGTCGACGTTTTGTCCACCGCCGCCCACCGCCCCCAGGTCGATGCCAAAGGCGTCCAGTTGCCGCGCGTAAGCGTCGGTGCTCTCCGACGAATACTTGATCACCCACCGTTCCCACCGTGGAATGATGTCCGCTGTTCCATCGCCACCCGGGCCGACGCCGCGGCCATCGCCCGTGCCTCGCCCCTGCCCTTTCCCCTGATACATCGGACGAATGTCGTCCGCCACCGCCGCCTGGATCGTCACCACTTCCGTAATCGCCTCGATCGTGACTTCCACCGGCGGATCCTCGACCTGCTCAATCTCCTCCGGTAACGGCTCTTGCAAGTCGTTCGTCATCGATGCGTTGTTGCCGCCGCCGCCCGGCTCTTCCTCGACAAGCGAGATCGCCAGCGGCCGCTGCACAAACCAAACTTGCTTCGACGCCCAAATCGCGAACAACAACGCCACGCCAAAGCCGACCAGCAACAAGAGCGCGACCAACATCCCCGTCACTTGGTCGTACGAATTGGTCCGAAGCTGCTGATGGACCGCTCGTTCGTCCGCCGGCATTTCCCCGTTGTTCGCGATCGTCGCCATGAAAATCCTCGACTCGCCAACCGTTTCCGGCCACCCATTCCCTCGATGAACGACGGACTGTCATCCAACGATCCGTAGTTCAACTGCGTCTCATCCACCCGCCGCCTGCCACCCGTTTGCCTGGGCTAGTCGAGAAACACAGCGGCCGGATTGACGGATTTGTACCAATCCTTCCACCGCTTGATCAGCCCCTGTCGATCCGTCTCCGTGAACCGGTCCGGTAGCGAGTAGCCTTCGATCTTGCGGCAGATGAACCGCAACCCGTCATTGGCGGCGCGAACCACGCGCACGTCCGGGTCGGTTAACGCGTAGATCAACGCCGGGACGCAATCGTAGTCCCCCGAACGTCCCAATGCGCGGACGGCAACCAGCCGCACTTCAAACTTTTCCGCGAAAACCAGCCGCTTCAGCCGGTCGAGTTGCGGGGCGAGCTTCGCCGGTGTGAGATCGGCGAGCCAGCCGTCCGGAAATTCCGCCAAGCCGTCGACGTCCGGGTTCCGCGGGTCGTCCAGGATACTCACCAGATCATCGACAGCCCCCTTTTCAGGCGGCGCGATCACTTTGCCATCCTTCACCCGGGCGTTCGCCATATTCCCCTTCAACCCCTTGCCGCCCGTCAATGTTCCGTCGCCCGCGACGTTTTTGGCGATCGCCTTCTTGGTGCTGCGAGTGAGAAACAGCACGCCGAAGCAAGTGTCGATGGTCGCATCGTAGTGCCCGGCGAGTCCGAACGAGCCGTCATTCTTTTGAGACCGCATCAACAATTGGACGCCGTCGTTGTACCACTTCGGCTCCTTCTCATCGGTGCCTTCCGCCAGTTCTCGGAATCCCATGTAGCGTTCCAAGGCATACATGTAGTACGCCTGGAACGGGTAGTCGCCGCCGATGCGGAAGTTGCCGTCGAAGAAGCGATTGCCCAACGCCCACGCCTGCTGCAGCACGGCCGGACTGAGCTTGCTGTTTCGCGGCTCGGGCCGTTTGGCTCCCGGCGCGCCTTCCACGGGCACAAGACGCAGCGCCGGTGGCAACCCCGTCGATGGAGTGCCCGTGGGACCGGCGGCGGCCAACCCCGCGACTTCGGCCGCGATGTAGAGGCTGCCGAGGCCGGCGGCCGTGAGCGACAACGTGACGCCACTCTGCATCGTCCGCCCATTGCCCATCGAATCGTTGCCCTGATAGCCGTATCCACCGGCCGGATCCTGAGTCCTTAGCAACCAGCCGGCGACCCGATCCACCGACTCGATCGGCACTTCCAACCCCGCATTTTTGGCAGTCCAAAGGCTCAACACGGCATACTGCGTCTGCGACGTATCGCCCGTGTTGTAGCTCGGATAGCTCCAGCCACCGCCCGGCATCTGCCGCTTGAGCATGAACGAGAACAGGAAATCGATCTCGCGGCGGTATTTCACCGGGTCAAGTTCGCAGAGGAAGATCAGCGCCATGCCGGTGCTGTACATCGCCTGCGAACCTTTGTCCGTCACATTGCCGGACGCGATCGCCTCCTTGCAGCGTTTCACCGCCTTCGCCACCGCGGGATGATTCTCTCCCTTGCCATCCTTAACCCAGACGAGCCCCACCAGGCAGTCGCCGCCAAGCTCCTCGTGGTGCCCGTTTTCCAGATACTTCATCGCGCGGGCGACCATGTCCCGCACTTCGGGACTGTTGGGCGTGTACGCGAAGGCGCCGCGGGGGGAAAACGCGGCGGTGAACTCGCCGCGCACGATCCCGCCCAGGTTGCCGCCATCAACCGTCACGCAACTGACGGCCAACAGAGCCAGGAAGGTGGCACGCGAAACCATGAGCAACCAGGTTCGAGAGGTCATCCGAACAACCGTTTCGCCGGGAACGCCGGGAATAATCGGCCCGAGTTGATACTTGGAGAAGTTGGCCCTAGGATCGCGAAATGTAGTGGGGTCGAAGCGGAAAGTCAACCAGCGGAACGTGTGACAAGTCCAAGGTGTGGCGCGAGTTGTCGCGAGGGAGGCGGCTTCGGCGACGCCGCTGCCTCCGAGTTCTTCTGAAGATCGAAGAGGCGCCCGGACCCGAATTGACACCGCGCCGCTGTCGACTTATATATTCTCCATCTCGCGACGTGCGGCGGATCGGATTCGCTCCCTTCCACCGCGGATTCGGCCACTGCCGGCCTATCCGTCGCGCGACGATCGGTCAGGTAGCTCAGTTGGTAGAGCAATGGACTGAAAATCCATGTGTCGCCGGTTCGATCCCGGCCCTGACCACTTCTGAAGGCTCTAACTCGAATGGCAACGATCATCGAGTTGAGAGCCTCCGCGAGTTGCCCAGCCCGGCACTCGCTCATCGATGAAACCGGGTCAGCCGCAACGTGACCTGATCTTCCGCTTTGGATGGATGATCCCGAAGTGAAGCGTGGGCACACAGGTGCTCTGCCTCGGCGTGAAATGGAAATTTTCTGGCGTCGAGTTAGTGGCTTCTGAATGGGGGGGGGAAATCGCCAAAATCGGTCCATCCGGGATTCGTGTGGGTCCCGCCGAAGATTCGTGCCTCGCCAAACTTCCGAGCGACTGCGCAAGCCGGCGTGGCGACACTGCATCCTGCGACTCCTGCGATGGCAACCCACTGGAAACCCAGAAGGCCCCCGAAATCTCTGGTTGTCTGCTCAATGGACGAAATCGAGCGGCCTGCGAACTGACGCGGCAGCGGCGCGGGGACTGACGCACCGCACCGTCTTCCACTGTTCATGTGGCGTTTGTCGCTGACCACGGCGTCGCTCGCTAGCTTCGGCGATTTTCCGGTCGCGGGCCCTTTGCAGAATGGTCCCCCAGTCGCTGGCCTCCGGTTTTTAGTCGGCGGCGACAACGGTAGGTGGCGAGCAGGT
>CAIXSC010000890.1 GCA_903921945.1 uncultured Planctomycetaceae bacterium | reverse complement strand
CGCGGGTTGGCATTCCAGCTTTCCATGGCCTGAGGAATTGCATGAGCGCCAACCCCGCTGCTGCCGCTGCCGCGAGTGCCGCTGCCGCGAGTGCCGCTGAGGCGGTTGCTGCTGGGACGCCTACCGCGATCGCCGACGCGATTGTGGTGTTGTTCGCCGAGCGGGGCGGCCGGCATTACGGTGAAAATGTGACGGAACACGAGCATGCGTTGCAATGCGCGGCGCTCGCGGAGCGGGCGGGCGACTCGCCTGCCGTGGTGCTCGCCGCCCTTCTTCACGACATCGGGCATCTGTTGCATGACCTCGGCGAGTTGATCGCCGAGGTCGGTGTGGATGCGCGACACGAGGAATTGGGAGCGGAGTGGCTGACGAACCTGTTTCCGCCGGAGATCGTCGAGCCGGTACGGTTGCACGTGGCGGCTAAACGCTATCTATGCGGCCATTCGGCTCGCTACGCGGCCAGCCTGTCCGCCGCTTCCACGACCAGCTTGCGGCTGCAAGGCGGTCCCATGAACGATGCCGAACGCGACGATTTCGAGCGGCGTCCGCACTTCCACGCCGCGATCCGCGTCCGCTTGCATGACGACCATGGCAAAGTCGCCGGACTCGCGACAAAGTCGATCGTCGATTATCGGCCGCTCATCGAGCAATTCGCACAAGTGGCTCAAACGGCGCGATCAGGACGCGTTCCAGATCAAGCGGCCGTAGTGAACGATGCAGGAGCGACCGACCCACAACGCCCATGACACGGCCGAGTGGAAAGTGATTCGTGGCTGCCCCTGATTTTGCCGGACAAAAAAGATTCGTGGCTGACCCCGATTTTGCCGGAAACGCATTTTGCCTGACGGCAATGCGTGCCGTTCAGCCATTTTGTACCCAGTGATCGGCAACTACGCGTCGGTCAAGCTGGCTCGAAGCGGGCCGCTAGCATGCCGCATGCGCCATGAATGTCCAAGCCGCCGCTGTATCGGCGTTGCACGGGCAT
The DNA here is from genome assembly GCA_903921945.1 of uncultured Planctomycetaceae bacterium. GTDB lineage: Bacteria > Planctomycetota > Planctomycetia > Pirellulales > Pirellulaceae > CAIXSC01. The sequence goes on along the minus strand of CAIXSC010000890.1, from coordinate 4,311 downwards.
CCCCAGTTCCTCGGACAGGTAGTCGCGGAACTGTTTCAATTCCTCCGGCGATGCTCGATCGAATTGCCCGGTCGCGTCGTTCACATCGATCAGATCGATCAGCACCGGAAGTCCGCGAGTCAGCTCGGCGAGCGCCCTAGCCTCGTCGCGCGAGGTGTTCACCCCTGCCATGACGGTCCAAGCCAGCGTTGGCCGCCGCCGTGTCGCCGCGTGGTATTCGCGGATCGCCGTCATCAGCTCTGGCAATGGAAACACCCGCTCGACCGGCAGCAGTTTCAACCGCTGCTCGGTCCGCGCGGACGTCAACGAGACGATCAATCGGTACGAGTGGCCTTCCCGAGTGAACCGCTGGATAGCAGGCACGATGCCGACGGTGGAAATGGTGATCGACTTGGACGCGATGGCCGGTCCGCACGGTTCGGAGAGCACGCGCGCGGCGCGAATCACCGCGTCGTAGTTCAGGAACGGCTCGCCCATGCCCATGAACACGACGCCGCGCACCGGGTGTGTCGAATCTTGTTGGACGGCCACGACTTGGTCGACGATCTCCCAGGTCGCCAGATTGCGTTGGAACCCCATGCGACCCGTCGCGCAGAACACGCACCCCATGGCGCAGCCCACTTGGCTGCTCACGCAGACGACGTACTTTTCATCGCCCGGACGATGCAAAAGCGGGATCCGCACCGCTTCGAAACGCCCCGGTCCTTCGCCTTCGAACACATACTTCGCGAACCCATCGAAAGGCGAAACGGCTTTGTCGATGCATTTCAAGCGCGGAATCGCCACGCGGTCGCGGACCATCTGCATGACTCGCCGCGCGGTCGTGGGCAGTTTTTCCGGCAGGGACTCCGCGCCCTCCCGCGTGACGACCGATTGCAATTGCCGCAGCAGTCGCAGGGGCGGTGCGTCCTCGCCCAGGTCCACGGTCATCAACCGATGCAGTTCCTCGGCGGTTTGGTCTTTGAACCGCCAGGTCGGCGCTGCCGAGTGCAATGTCTCTACCATGTTCTCAAGCCCTCGGTTCGTCGGAGTCGAGCCAGCCGGCGCGACGCCATTGGCGGTCCGCTTCGTAAGCGGCCACCGCGACAGAGTTCGACAGGTTCAAGCTGCGGACTTGGGGACGCGTTGGAATCCGCAAGGTCCGCTCGGCATGCGCTTCGAGAATCCACGGCGGCAAACCGGCCGTCTCGCTCCCGAAGACCAGGATATCGTCAAAACGGTATTCAACGTCGGCGTACGAATGCCGGGCCGACTTTGTGAAGTACCAAGCGCGCTCGACCGGTAAAGCGGCCGACAACGCTCGCCAATCGTCCACGACCTCCCATTCCAGATGGCGCCAATAGTCGAGGCCAGCTCGACGCAACGTCTTTTCATCCACGCGAAATCCGAGGGGCCGGACAAGCCAGAGCTTCGCCGCGACCGCCACGCAAGTTCGCCCCACCGCTCCCGTGTTGGGGGGAATCTCCGGCTGGAACAACACGATGTGCATCCTCGGCGTGTAGTTCGCCGGCGCGGTCGCGATCGGCACGTCAGGGGACTGATTCGAAGCCATAGATCACGCGGATTTCACCACGCTCCTGATCCGTGGGCGAGCGAGGAACGCCGCCTGCCACAAGCACTGTCTTGCCAGTCGCACTGTCTTGCGGCGAGGTTGGCCGGCCACGGGTTAGCGCCGGCCCGTGATTGGGTAGGCCGAGTCCTGAAAGCCCTTGCCGCTATGCTCGCCGGGGGGAACCAGGCTATCGACGAACCGTTCATCCTCGTCGTTGATCGTCACATCGAGGCACGCCAAGTTGTCTTCGTATTGTTCGACGGTGCGCGGGCCGAGGATAATCGATGTCACGTTTGGATTCGCGAGGCACCAGGCCAAGGCGAAGCCCGTGGTGGTAACGCCGCGGGCCGCGCAGTATTCGGAAAGTTGCCGGGCCGCATCGAGGCTCGCGTCGCGCCATTCGGCCTGCTTCATTCGAGCGTCATTGCGGGCGGCGCGGCTGCCGGCCGGCGGCTCCTGGCCTGGAGCATACTTGGCGGTCAGGATGCCGCGAGCGAGCGGACTGTACGTCACCACCCCGATTCCGTGCGCTTTGCACAGCGGCAACAGTTCCACCTCGATGTCGCGGTTGACGAGGTTGTAAAGCGGTTGCGTGCAGATGAACCGATTCAGGTTCAGCTTGTCGCTTGTCCACAGCGCCTCGCACAACTGCCACGCGCGGAAGTTCGAACAGGCGAGATAGTGGACCTTGCCGGCTCGGACGAGGTCGTCGAGCGCTCGCAGCGTTTCTTCGATCGGCGTGGTCGCATCGGGTGCGTGAACGTAATAGACGTCGATGCAATCCACGTTCAGCCGCTTGAGGCTGGCTTCGCACTCGCGGACCAAATGCAGCCGGCTGGCCCCGATGTCGTTGGGGCCGTCTCCCATTTTCTGGCGGCCTTTGGACGCGAGCACGACGCGGTCGCGGCGGCCCTGCAGCGCCTTCCCCACCACTCGTTCGGAACCGCCCAAGCTGTACATGTTGGCCGTGTCGAGGAAGTTGATGCCTCGATCGATCGCGTCATGGATGATGCGGATGGAGGTCGCTTCGTCGGTCGGGCCGCCAAACATCATCGTTCCGAGGCACAGCGGCGATACCTTGACTCCTGAGCGGCCGAGCGATCGATAGTGCATGGGTGTTCCTTGCGAATCGGTGGGATAGAGGAAGGCGAGTGTGCGGACCGGTTGTCCGATCGGCTGTCGGCAAGACCGCATCCCGGAGCGTCGCGGGGCCACTTCGGCCGGCAGCTCGGGACGCCGGTTTTATCATCACGAATGGCGGGCGACCACGCGATGGAAATGCAACTGCACCTCGCGGCTGACAACGCGACGCACGCCTTCGACCAGGCAACGCGGCTCGTTGTCTTCTTGTCCCAGCCGCGTGACTTCGTCGAGCTTGGTGCCGGGGGGAACCGTGAACGTGGACTGATAGATGATTTGGTTGCCGGCATCCAGTTCGGGGACGATGAAATGACACGTGGCGCCGTAAGTCAGCATGCGGCCCGCATACGCGTCCTGATAGGGGCGAAGGCCCGGAAAACTCGGCAGCAGCCCATGGTGCAGGTTGATGATGCGTCCGCCGGCGAACTTCCAGCACGTGGCGGCCGGCAGCACTCGCATGTATCGCGCCAGCACGACGTAGTCGACTTGGTGTTCGTCGAGCAATGCGACCAGTCGGTTGTCGTCGGCATTGCCCTTTTCGTCGCCGATGGAAAACCAGGGCACGCCGAACTGTTCCGCAATCCCCCGGCACGCGTGGCGATTGCCGATCATCACGGCCGCGTCGGCCCGGATCTGGCCGTCGCGGATCGCTCGGAGCAACGCGAGCGGCGGTTCGGGGCGGTAGGTGGTGCAGATCGCGAGCCGCGGCCGTTCGGCCCGTTCCTCCGGTGACCAAACTCGCACCGATAGCTTTTTCGCTTCCCCGATCGCGGTCAACGCATTCCGCAATTCCGTGAGCTCGGTGACCGGCAGATGAATCCGCAACAGCATGGCGAACAAAGCCAGCTCGTCGTGGTCGTACATCTGGATCTCGGCGATATTCGCGCCTTGCCCCGTCACATGATGAATGATGGGGTCGGCGAGTCGAACGTTGTCGGGCCCAACGGCCGTGATGACGATATGCATGGCTGGAATTGGCGGCGCGGGTGCGAAAGGGACCTGGGTTGACGGGCGGAACCCGAACCGATTCACCTTAGTCGTGCCCCGGGAAACTCGCAATGCGGCAGGCGTCTGTGAATGTCACGAGTGGCTGGCAACGGTAGCCGGCAGTTGGTACGCTGCCGGCCACGTCAGACGCCCTTTCACGAGCGACCGCGGCGAGGCGCGGGGCCCGGAGTTCGAGCGGGGAGTTCGCGGCCGGGAGTTCGAGTCGGGAGTTCGAGTCGGGAATTCGAGCGGGGAGTTCGAGTCGGGAGTTCGAGCGGGGAGTTCGAGCGGGGAGTTCGAGTCGGGAGTTCGAGCGGGGAGTTCGCGGCCGGGAGTTCGAGCCGGGAGTTCGCGGCCGGGAGTTCGAGCCGGGAGTTCGAGCCGGGAATTACGCAGGCGCAGTTGAGCGGGAGTTAGGCCGCGATTTGCGCAGGGGCAGTTGAGCGGGAGTTGGGCCGCGACTTGGCTGGGGGAGTGTGAGCTGGGAATTCGGCTGGGACTTGAGCTGGGGATTGCGACAAGTCAAGCGATACGGATTCGAGGAGGCGTGCGATGTCGATCCGACCGAAACTGAGCCGGGATCAATTGCCGGCGGACGCCAATCTTTGCGACCACTGTTACGCGAAGTGCTG
>CAIXSC010000889.1 GCA_903921945.1 uncultured Planctomycetaceae bacterium | reverse complement strand
CTGCGCCGGTCGTCGCCATGCCTCCCCCAGCCGACGACTCGCCTTCCGAGACCGAAACCAGCGTGTTCAGCAAAGGCGATTCGCAACTGGACCCGCCGTTCAGGACTAACCCGCCAGCCAAGACCGGTTCTGCGGACGCAAGCCCGCTCGATCGGGTCGCTCCGCCCGTCGCCCCGCCCGTCGCCCCGCCCGTCGCCCCGCCAGTGCCCGACGCGCCGGTAACGCCCGCCAGTCCCACTACCGTGCTCCAAGCGCCGTTACGAGGGCCGTCAGCCGCGTTCTCCTTATCGCCCTCCCCACCTGCGGCGCCAACGCTTCCTGACAAGATCGGTCGGTTCGACATCGTCCGGCTGCTCGGTAAAGGCGGGTTTGGTGAAGTTTACCTCGGACGCGACTCGACCCTGCGAAGGCATGTCGCGCTGAAAATCCCCAGCTGGGAGTACGCGAACTCCGCCGAGTCCGAACACGAGTTCCTCGAAGAGGCGCGGAAGCTTGTCGACGTCAAAGGCCCCGGGATCGTCATCGTCCACGAGATCCTGCCCGTGACGCTGGCGGGCCAGTCGCGGATCTGCATCGTCCAGGAATTCATTGACGGGCAAAATCTCGCGGAATGGCGTTCCGCTCAGCCGAAGCCGATCGATATCGACCGGATAGCCCAACTGGTCGCCGAGATCGCGACGATCCTTTCCCCGATCCATCGCCAGAAACTCGTGCATCGCGACCTGAAGCCGGCCAACATTATGATCGACAAGGCGGGGCGGCCGTTTGTGCTCGATTTCGGTTTAGCCGTTCGCGACAACCAGCGTCGGGAACTCTCGGGGAAGGTCGCAGGGTCGTGGCCCTACATGTCGCCGGAGCAGGTCCGAGGCGAAACCCACCGCATGGACGCTCGATCCGACATCTGGTCGCTCGGCGTGATTCTCTACGAACTTTTCTCCGGCCAGCGGCCGTTTGGCGGCTCCAACACGATCGAACTGTTCGAAGAAATCGAGAAGAAGGACCCCTGGCCGCTCCGTCAGCTCATCGCCGATTTCCCGCTCTCCCTCGACCGCATCTGCCTCAAGTGCCTGAACAAGCTTCGCAACGACCGCTACACGACGACGGCCGAACTGGCAGCCGACCTACGGAACTGGCGTGACACGCCAGCAGCGACACGACCCAAGGCCGGTCGTGGCACGGATCCATCCGCCGCGGCCCCGTCCTTGTACTCCGCCGATTCTGTTAGGCCATCAACCCCGCCTAACCCATCCAGCTCTTTGGCCCCCTCGGGCTCACCAAACACCGCCTCGCCGTCCGTTTGCGGCAGCCCCCCGCGAGTGATCCCGCGCGGCTTGCGGTCGTTCACCGCCGAGGACAGCGAGTTTTTCTTAGAGCTGCTGCCGGGCGTGCGGGAGCGGAGCGGGTTGCCGGAATCGATCGATTTCTGGAAGCGGCGGATCGAGTCCCTGGCCCCCGAGCACTGTGTGCCGATTGGCTTACTGTCGGGCCCAAGCGGCTGCGGAAAATCGTCGCTCGTCAAGGCGGGGCTGCTGCCGCGATTGGAACCGCGGGTCATCCAGATTTACCTTGAAGCGACCCAGGACACGACCGAACAGCGGTTGCTCGGGATGCTGCGGCATCGCGTGCCCGCGATCCCCGCCGAGCTTGGCTTGAAGGAAGTGCTCGAGGGCTTGCGCCAAAACCGTTGGCTCAGGGCGCATGAAAAGGTGCTGATCGTGATCGATCAATTCGAGCAGTGGCTGTACGCCCATCGAGCCGATTTCGCGGGCGAACTATCCGACGCGCTGCGGCAATGCGACGGCCGCCGCGTCCAAACGATGTTGATGGTTCGGGACGACTACGCGCCGCTCAGCTTTGATTTCATGAATAGCTTGGACTTCGACGTGGCGGAACGGAAAAACTTCCGCAAAGTCGCTCTGTTTGACCTCAAGCATGCACGGAAGGTCCTGACCCTATTCGGTCAGGCCTACGAGCAACTGCCCGGCGACGCCGATGCGTTGACCGCCGGCCAGAACGCGTTTCTCGACGCGGCGGTCGCGGCGCTGGATGAGGACCAAGATTACAAGGTGGTGAGCGTGAAGCTGGCGATGTTCGCGCAGTTGATGCAAGCCCGCGAATGGACCCCGGACACGCTCCAGTCGCTCGGCGGAGTCCAAGGCGTCGGCTTGGCGTTTCTCCGGGAATCGTTCGACGCGGACGACGCTTCGCCATTGTGCAGGCGACATGCGGATGCCGCGATGCAGGTTCTCAAGTCGTTACTTCCGCCATCCGGGGCGGCCATCAAAGGCCACAGCCGCACCGCCGAGGAACTGGCAGCGGCGGCCGGATACTCCGATCGGCCCGCCAACTTCGACGCGCTGCTGAAGATTCTCGATG
>CAIXSC010000888.1 GCA_903921945.1 uncultured Planctomycetaceae bacterium | reverse complement strand
GTGCTGTCGATCGTGATCACCCTGGCCGGGGCGATCGCGGTCTTCACGCTGCCGCTGGCGCAGTATCCGCAGATCGCGCCGCCGACGATCCAGGTGGAATGCAACTATCCGGGTGCGAGTGCCACGGTGGTCGCGGAAACGGTGGCGTCGCCGATCGAGCAGCAGGTGAATGGCGTCGAGGACATGCTCTACATGACCTCGCAGAGCACGAACGACGGCAGCTATTCGCTGACAGTCACGTTTCAGCCGGGCGTCGATCTGAATTTGGCGCAGGTGTTAGTGCAGAACCGCGTTAGCCTCGCTTTGCCCGTGTTGCCGGACGTGGTGCGTCAGACGGGCGTGACAACGAAAAAACGCTCGCCCGACATTTTGTTGACGGTCAGCATCCACTCGCCGGACGGCCGCTACGACCAGCTCTACCTGAGCAACTACGCGGTGCTGCATCTGCAGGACGAGTTGGCTCGATTGCCAGGCATCGCGGAAGTGCGGGTCTTCGGTCAACGTGACTACAGTTTGCGGGTTTGGCTGGACCCGGATCATCTCGCGGCCCGCGATCTGACGGTGGGCGATGTGGTAAACGCCATCCGCCAGGAAAACATGGCGGTGGCGGCCGGTCAGTTGGGCCAACCGCCGATCGGAGGCGTGCCCGGCCGGCAGTTGCCGTTGCATGTGGAAGGGCGACTGTCCGAGCCTTCGCAGTTCGGCGACATCGTGCTCCGCACGACGGCCGACGGCCGGCGAATTCGAGTTCGCGATGTCGCCCGAGTCGACTTGGACGCGCGGAGCCACGACATCAGCAACCGCTTTGACGGCAAGCCGACCGTCGGCATCGCCGTCTTCACGTTGCCGGACGCGAACGCGTTGGCGACCGCCGACGCGATCAAGGCGAAGATGGCCGAGTTGGCGGTCGATTTCCCGGACGGGGTGGAATACGAAATCGGCTACGACACGACGCCATTCATCCGCGAATCGCTGGAAGAAGTGGTGAAGGCGCTGCGCGACGCCGTGTTGCTTGTGGCGATCGTCGTGCTGGTGTTCTTGCAGGGTTGGCGGCCGGCGATTATCCCGCTGATCGCGGTTCCCGTGGCGATTATCGGCACGTTCACCGCGATGGCGTTCGCGGGCTTCAGCCTCAACAACCTGACGCTGTTTGGGCTCGTGCTGGCCATCGGCATTGTCGTCGACGACGCGATCGTCGTGATCGAAGCGGTCGAGCAGCAGATCGAGCACGGCTGCGATCCACGGACCGCCGCGTTGCGAGCGATGGACGAAGTCGCGGGTCCGATCATCGCGGTTGGCTTTGTGTTGTCTGCCGTGTTTGTGCCATGCGCGTTCGTTTCGGGAATCGTGGGCCAGTTCTTTCGTCAGTTCGCGCTGACGATCGCCGTATCGACGATCCTCAGCACGATCAACAGTTTGACGCTCAGTCCCGCGTTGGCAGCGCTGTTGCTGCGGCCGCGGAATGTGCGGCGTGATCCGCTGACCTGGCTGCTCGACAAAACGTTTGGCTGGTTGTTTCGCGGCTTTAACGCGGGCCTGCGGCGTTCGACCCATGGTTATGTACGCGTGGTCCGCGGCTTGATTCGCGTGCCGCTGCTGGTGTTAGCGGTATACGGCGGACTTTTGGGACTCACGTATTGGGGAATGGGACGATTGCCGACCGGATTCATTCCATCGCAGGACAAGGGCTATCTGATCGCGAGCGTGCAGTTGCCCGATTCGGCGTCGGCTGCGCGAACCCGCGAAGTGATCGCCCGGATCGAGACGATCGCCCGCGAGACGCCCGGTGTGAAGAATGTGAACTCGGTGGCGGGCAACTCGTTTTTGCTGAGCGCCTACGGTTCGAACTTCGGGTCGATGTTCATCATCCTCGAGCCGTTCCAAAATCGGCGTTCGCCGGAGCAGTCGTCGGACAAGATCCTGGAAAAGATTCGCGGCCGGTTCGCGAAAGAGATTCCCGAGGCGCAGGTGAACGTGTTTCCGCCGCCGGCCGTCTCGGGGCTGGGCCGCGCGGGCGGCTTCAAGATCATGGTCGAGGACCGTGGCGACTTGGGCCCCGCCTTGTTGCAGGAGCAGACGGACAACCTGATCGCCAAGGGAGCGGAAGTCAGCGCGGTGACTGGCTTGTTCACGGTCTACAAGGCGAACTCGCCGCAGATGTTCGTCGATGTCGACCGCGACGCGTGCCTTCAGCAAGGCGTGAATCTGGGCGACTTGTTCGCCACCATGCAGGGCTACTTAGGTTCGCGGTACGTCAATGACTTCAACCGCTTTGGACGCACGTGGCAAGTAATCGTCCAAGCCGATCTCACGCAACGCGACTCGATCGAAGATTTTCGACGGCTCATGGTTCGCAATCGTCATGGCCGAATGGTGCCGCTGGGGTCGGTCGCGCGAGTGCGGTTGGCTGGCGGGCCGCTCGTGCTAACCCGCTACAACATGTATCCGGCGGCCGCGATCAATGGCAGCGTGTCGACGGGCATCAGCACGGGACAGGGCATCCAGGCCCTGGAAGACCTGGCGCGGCGCGAATTGCCGTCGTCGATGTCTTACGAGTGGACCGAGATCACCTATCTGGAAAAGCTGTCGGCGAACACGGGTATGATCGTGTTCGCGTTGTCCGTCGTGTTCGTGTTTCTGGTGCTCGCCGCGTTGTACGAAAGCTGGTCACTGCCGCTGGCGGTGATTCTGGTCGTGCCGCTGTGCGTGTTGTCGTCGATCGCCGGTGTCGCGTACGCCAAGTTGGACATCAACGTCTTCACACAGATCGGCTTTGTCGTGTTGATCGGGCTGGCCAGCAAAAACGCGATTCTGATCGTCGAGTACGCGAAGCGGCGGCGGGAAATCGGCGAGGACCTGTCGACGGCCATTCAAGACGCGTGCCGTCTGCGGTTACGGCCGATCATCATGACGTCGTTCGCGTTCATTCTAGGCGTCGTGCCGCTGGTGATCGCCACAGGCGCCGGCTTCGAAATGCGGCGAGCGCTCGGCACGACCGTCTTCAGCGGCATGTTGGGGGTGACGTTCTTCGGTTTGCTCTTCACACCGGTGTTCTTCGCGGTGATCGACCGTGCGAGCCACGCCGAGTTTTGGCGCCGAACGCGTTGGTCGGCGATCGCATCGATGAGCGCCACGTCGCTCCGCTGGCTCCGACTCGGCCGCGCGCGCACGACTCCGGCTGCTGGCACGATTTCGACTGTCAGCACGAGTCCGGCTGCTGGCACGATTTCGGCTGTCGATATGGCTTCGGCTGCCGGGGAAGGTGGCGTCGAGGTAACGGTCGATGGCTCGGAGCCAGCGGTCGCGGCAGTTAGCGTGAACGATTCGTTCGAGGGAAACACCGCGATGGCCACGCTAGCCGCACCGGCCGCGTCTGCCGCGCTAGCCGCACCTGCCGCGCTAGCCGCGCCGGCCGCATCCACCACGCAGGCCGTGTCTGCCGCGCCGGTCGCGTCTGCGGCGTCGGCTGGGTTGTTGGCGACGACCGCGAATTCCGAGTCAGCCGGAGGCGCCGGGGCTGCGCGCGTGGAACAGGAGGCTTGGGCGGCTCGGGGAGCGGGGACAGGCGGCGGCCGGTTCGCGGCGGGACCGCGGGACCATTCATAGCGAAAGGACCGCGATGTTTTCGCGTTTTTTCATCGATCGGCCGATTTTCGCCACCGTGCTCTCCGTGGTGATCACGTTGGCGGGCGCGATCAGTCTTCCCGTGCTGCCGGTCACTCAGTATCCCGAGATCGCGCCGCCGACGGTCGAGGTTTCGACCACCTATGCCGGCGCGAACTCGCAGGTGGTTGTGGACACGGTCGCGGCCCCGATCGAGCAGCAGGTGAATGGCGTCGAGGGCATGATGTACATGTCGTCGCAATGCACGAACGACGGCAATTACTCGTTGACGGTCACCTTTCGCCCGGGCACCGATTTGAATCTGGCGCAGGTGCTTGTGCAAAACCGCGTCGCGCTGGCTCAGCCGATCCTTCCCGACCTGGTGAAACGGCGGGGCGTGACGGTGAAGAAGAAATCGCCAAGCGTGCTCATGATCGTCAATCTGTTCTCGCCGGACGGGAGCCGGGACAATCTGTACTTGAGCAATTACGCGACGATTCAATTGCGGGACGAGCTCTCGCGGCTGTCGGGAGTTGGCGATATTTCGTTCCTGGGGCAACGCGACTACAGCATGCGGATCTGGCTCGATCCGCAACAGTTGGCGATGCGCGGGTTGAATACCCAGGATGTGGTTCGGGCGATCGAGCAGCAGAACACGCAGGTCGCGGCGGGCCAGATCGGCCAGCCGCCGGCGCCGACCGGCCAGGCGTTCCAATACGCGATGACAACGCTCGGGCGGCTATCGTTTCCCGAGGAGTTCGGTTCGATCGTGCTGAAGACGGACGATCACGGCCGAGTGATCCGGCTTCGCGATGTGGCGACCGCCGAACTGGGGGCTCGCGGCTATGACCAAGTGTGTACGCTCGACAAACAACCGTCGGTCGCCTTGTCGATCTACCAGTTGCCCGGATCGAACGCGTTGGAGACGGCGGCGGCCGTGCGGGAAAAGATGCGGGAACTCCGCGATCGATTCCCCGAGGGATTGGATTACGCGATCGTGTACGACACGACGCCGTTCATCCGCGAGTCGGTCAACGAGGTGTTCAAGGCGTTGCGGGACGCCGTGATTCTGGTCGCGATCGTCGTGTTGGTGTTCTTGCAGGGTTGGCGTGCCGCCTTGATTCCGCTCGTCGCGGTGCCGGTGGCGATCGTCGGCACATTCGCGGCGATGGCGGCGGTGGGGTTCAGCTTGAATGCGCTCACGCTGTTTGGGCTTGTGCTCGCGGTCGGCATCGTCGTGGACGACGCGATCGTGGTGGTGGAAGCGGTCGAGCATCACATTGAGGGTGGAATGTCACCGCGCGACGCCGCGATTCGCGCGATGGATGAGGTAGCCGGGCCCGTGATCGCCGTCGGGTTGGTGCTGAGCGCGGTGTTCGTGCCGTGCGCGTTCATCACGGGAGTTGTCGGTCAGTTTTTCCGGCAGTTCGCGGTGACGATCGCCATTTCAACGGTCATTTCGGCGTTCAATTCGTTGACGCTCAGCCCGGCGCTGGCGGTCTTGTTCTTGAAGCCGCGAGCGGCCGGTCATGGCGAAGCGCTGCCGCGAATCGGCTTGGCGATGATCGGCGCGTTCGCCGCCGCCTTGCTGATGCCCGACGCGTGGCGTGAGTTCACGGGTGGCCGCTTGGTGGCGGCGGTCCCGGGGCTGGCGGACTGGATCGAGGCGAGCACGTTGGGCCGGTTCGCTTGGGGCGGCGTCGGCGCCGTCGCCGGGTGGCTGCTGAGCGGGCTGGCGAATCGTCTTTTGATGTTAGGGTTTCGCGGGTTCCATGCGACGTTTCAGTTGTTCACCGACGGTTATGTTGTGTCGGTGCGGTGGTTGCTCCGCGGCAGCTTGATCGTGTTGCTGTTGTATTGCGGATTGTTGTATGTGACGAACGAGCTGTTCCGGTCGACGCCCGCGGGGTTCATCCCCTCTCAGGACAAGGGCTATCTGATTGTCAATGCCCAGTTGCCGGACGGCGCCGCGCTCGAACGAACCGAACGGGTGATGCGGTCGATCGAGGAGCTGGCTGGCAAGACGGTGGGAGTGAAACACACGGTCTCGTTGGCGGGCCAGTCGCTCCTGCTCGGCGCCACGTCGTCGAACTTCGGTTCGCTTTACGTCATGCTTGACGACTTCGAACAGCGAGCGGCGAACGGCCGGACCGCGACGGCGATCGCCGACGAGCTGCGAGCGGCGTTCGACCGCGAGATCAGCGACGCCGAAGTGAACATTCTGGGCGCGCCGCCGATCGACGGGTTGGGAACGGCGGGCGGCTTCAAGATTGTGCTCGAAGACCGCACGGGCCAGGGGCTGGCGACGTTGGAGGAAGCCAGTCGGCGGGTCGTGGAGGAGGGTAGCGAATCGCCGATGTTGAGCGGGTTGTTCACCAACTTCCGCGCGAACACGACATGGCTGCTCATCGATGTCGATCGGCAGGCCGTGCAGCAACTCGGGATTCCGATGGCCGATGTGTTTCACGCGTTGCAAGTCAATCTCGGGTCGTTGTACGTCAACGATTTCAACCGCTTTGGCCGCACGTGGCAGGTGAACGTGCAGGCGAACGAGCATTACCGGCGGCAGGCCGAGGATCTGAACCGCATGTTCGTGCGGTCGTCGAACGGCCATACGGTGCCGCTCTCGGCGATCACTCGGGTGCGGGAAATCGCGGGGCCGTTGATGATCGTGCGCCACAACTTGTATGCGTCGTCGTTCATCAATGCCGATGCGGCGCAGGGGGCGAGTTCGGGCGAAGCGTTGCAGGCGTTGGAAACGATCGCCGAGCGCGCGGCCGCCCCGACGCTGCGGGCCGAGTGGACGGAACTGGCGTTCTTGCAACGGCTGGCGGGCGATACGGCGATGTACGCCTTCGCACTGGCGGTGGTTCTGGTATTTTTGGTGCTCGCGGCGCAGTACGAGAGCTGGTCGCTGCCGCTGGCGGTCATCCTGGTCGTGCCGCTGTGCCTGCTCTGTTCACTGGCCGGCGTGCGATTCGCGCGGCTGGATGTCAACATTTTCACGCAAGTCGGCTTCGTGGTGCTGGTTGGATTGGCATGCAAGAACGCGATTCTGATCGTCGAATTCGCGCGGGCGCGGCAAGTAGCCGGCGTGGATCGGATGGCAGCGACGCTAGAGGCGTGCCGGTTGCGTTTGCGGCCGATCATTATGACGTCGCTCGCGTTCATCTTTGGCGTGGCGCCACTGCTGGTCGGCGTGGGAGCTGGCGCGGAGATGCGGCGCACACTGGGAGTCGCCGTGTTCGCGGGTATGATTGGGGTGACGCTGTTCGGCATCTTCCTCACACCCGTTTTCTATTACACGATCCAACGCGTGGTCGACAGGCGGTGATTCGATGATGGATATCGAAACGGCGGCGGTCCGGGTATCGTTCGAACTCAATGGACAGCCGGTGTCGATCCAATCCCCACCGCTCAAACGACTCTTGGATGTTTTGCGGCATGACCTCGGGTTAATGGGGACGAAGAACGGTTGCGGCGAGGGCGATTGCGGTTCCTGCACGGTGCTCATCGATGGCCTTCCCGTCGTCTCCTGTTTAGTCCCCATCGTCCAGCTGGACGGCGCGAAAGTGCGAACGGTCGAATCGCTCGCCGAACCCGGCCGCTTGCATCCGCTGCAGGAGGCGTTGGCGGAAACGGGTGGAGCCCAGTGTGGCGGTTGCCTCAGCGGCTTCCAGATGGCGGCTTGCGGCTATCTGGAGTCGCTTGGCGACGCGAAAACGCCGGCCGACGACGATACCGAGTTGCGACGAGCGGTGGCCGGCGTGTTGTGCCGCTGCACGGGGTATCAGCGGATGATCGAAGCGATGCGTCGAGTGGTGGCGGGAGGCGTCTGACATGCCAGCGATTGTTTCCGGCTCGCGGGTCCACTCGCCGTCGACAGCGGCGGAGGCGTTGGCGTTTCTCGCTGAGCATGCGGGCGAAGGTTGGCGTCCGTTGGCGGGCGGCACCGACGTGATGATGGGTTTGTATCGCGATCGGCGCGGCGGGGAGCGTTGGTTGAACATCGCGCGGCTACGGCCGGAATGGGGACGGATCGCGTGGGAGGGGGACGAATTACGGATCGGCGCGCTGGCGACCATGGCCGACCTGCGCGAGTCGGCTGCCGCTCGAGCCGCCCATCCTTTGATCTGCGAAGCCGCGAGCGCGGTCGGGGCCGCTCAAATTCAGAACCGGGCGACGGTGGGCGGCAACATCGCCAACGGTTCGCCCGCCGGCGACACGCTCCCTGTCTGGCTGGCGGTCGACGCGGAGATCGAGCTAACTTCAACGCGCGGCGCCCGTCGCGTCGCCTTCGAGCGGTTCATGACCGGTTACCGGCAGTCGGTCATCGCGGCCGACGAATTGCTGACGTCGGTGGTGATCCCGCGACCGCTGTCCGGTGAGCACTGGTATTTGTTTCGCAAAGTGGCTCCCCGCGCCGCTCAAGGCATCAGCAAAGTCGTAGTCGCGGCGACCGGTTCGATCGAAGCGCGTGGTTCGCTGCGGGAGGATGAGTCGCCTGCCACCGGCGTTTGGCGTGGGGTGCGGCTGGCGTGGGGTAGCATGGGGCCCGTGACGAAACGGGCTTACGCGGCCGAGCGTTCTGCCGAGGGCCGTAAACTGGCCTTGGAATTGGGGATCGAAGCGGCCGCCATGCTGGAGACGGACCTGCGTCCCATCGACGACGCGCGCTCGACAGCCGCCTATCGTATGGCGGTCGCGAGAAATCTCACTCGCGAATTCTTGAGCGGCAATCTTGGCCGGTGGTGGCGGGTGTAACGATTGTGCCGCGCCACATCTGTGGGTCGTGCCGTCTTTGCGGGCATTGCCGGTGGCGCCAGTGGTTCGGGTGTTACGAGTCATTCCGCCTTCGCGGCGCCATCGCCACCGGCACCACCGCTACAGGACGCATGCCGGGCATGACCGGAATGGCGCTGGCGGGAAAACCGTCATAACGCGGCCGACTGGCTTTTCCCGTAGCAGCCGCATTGCCGATCGAACCCGTCAACCGGATACGACCTGCACCTTGGGAGCATTTGTTACGGCTCCTACAACCGCACCGCGATGCAAGCGATTGGATGATCCGCGCATCGCCATCAGGTCACGGCGCGGAGCAGACGCAGCGTTGGAGCTGCGGCTCGCCATGCGGGTCGGAAACGGCACGATTCACGAAAGGTTCCCGATGAAGATCATGAACTTCCATCCGCGATGGCAGCGGTCGATCCGCAGCCGATTGCGTCGCCTGGTCGCGGCGTCGATTGTCGGTCTCGCTCTCGGTGGCGGAATGAACGCGGCGATGCCGGCGAATGGGCAAGAACCGAATCTATCGCTGTCGGATTTGGAGTCGCGGATTGAATCGCTGGAGCGGCAAAACCAGCAACTTCGTGAATCGCTCTTGGATCGTTT
>CAIXSC010000887.1 GCA_903921945.1 uncultured Planctomycetaceae bacterium | reverse complement strand
GTCACTGAGCGCGGGCAACCGCCTCCGCATGGCGATCGCCGCACGGCAGGCTTGCAGAGCGTGGTCAGGGGTCACGAGTGGCGCTCCCCACAATGCCTCCAGGGAATCGCCGCCGTAGTCGACGAGTACTCCGTCATGCTCAGCCACGCAGTCGGAGATTTCGCTCAACACTTCGCGCACCCAATCGATGGCCTGCTTCATGCCGGTCCGTGAACTGACTCGGCTGAATCCTTTAATATCGCAGAACATTACTGTGACGTCGGCGTCGCGGGTCGCCAACATTTCGTCCCCGCGCGACTGCAATTCCCTGGCCAACTCTGGCGTGAAGAACTGCTCGAATCGCACCCGTTCCGCGATCAACTTTCGCTCTTGCGCAAGCCGCGCGAGTCCGGTGGCGACGCCGTAAGCGAGCAATTCGAAGAGTTTGGCTTCGATATCGGTCAACGGCGCGGCGACTTTGAGTTCTCGCTCGCGAGCCGCTTTCGACCGGCCCTCGCCATACAGGGCGCCGATAAGGTCGCTGTTGGCGTCGAGGATCGGCGCGGCGATGATGGATTGAACGCCGACTAGACTGGCGGCGATTCCTTGCCGCTGCGGGATCGCGTGAAAAAAAGTGTGCCGCATGTCGGCTACTCGCTGCAAGATCGTTTCGCTCGGTCGCCAGTTATCAGCCACTGGGGGATAGACGGCGGCTACACTCCACCGAAGGCCTTGTTGAGCCGTCGGTTTGAGCACAACCGCGACCGTGTCGAGGTTCACCATTTCCGCCGCGGCCATCACCGCCTTCTTAAGGAAATCTTCTGAACCGGCTGCACTCTGGAACACCTCCATGGTGGCCTGGATCCATGCGAGCACAGCGCCGGGGTTCGTCTTGGAGTCGATAGCTTCAAGGTTCGCGACCGACACCTTCGGGATCCGGCCCGACCCAAGCATGGTGCCGCTACCAGGAGCGAGCGTCGGCTCCATGAGCGAACGCAGGTTATCGTCAGCTGGCCGCCAATCTAAATGAACAACTTTCGACCCGAGTTCACATGCGATCGGCAACTCGACTTCCAAAGTTTCGCCCGGCGCGAGACGTCGGTTGCCGGGCAACGCGATATGGGCGATCGAGCTCTCATTGCGCAGCGAGACATGAGTCGCCCCGCGAGGCTCGACCCGCAAATGGCGTCGCGAGACATTCGTCTCCGTCATTTCCGCCAAAACGATGCGGTCGTCACTCGGACGCTCAATCTTCGCGTAAGGCACCGGATCGTGGGTTTCACGACGGCCGATTTCCGTGGAGCGCAGCACGGTGAACTGCGCAACGACTCGCGGCCCTTCGTAAACTTTTAAAACCAACTCGCCAGCTGCTTGCGCCCCGGGCGTCCCGTTGCCACTCATAATTCCAACTCAAGAAGGTCGTGGGCCAAGGTGATTTCGCGGAAGATGCCGCGAAGCCGTTCCACTGCCGGGAACGTTGCTTCATCGGCGATGGGGTCGACATGGGTGAGAACGAGCCGACCGACGCCCGCTTGCTTGGCAAGCTCGGCAACCGCCGTCTCACAGCTATGGCCCGTCAGTGCTGCCAAGTCGGCTTGGTCGTCGCGAAAATTGCACTCGTGAACGAGCACGTCCACGCCTCGAATCTGCTCAAGGTAAGAGGCGTCGGCCGCGGCGCGCGTGTCCGTGACGAGCGCGAAAGACCGTCCCGGCCAGTCGATGCGATAGCCGAGCGAGCCTCCTGGATGGGCTTGCGGCCAGTAACGCAACCGGCCGCCGTCCGGCAACTGCCGCGGGCCATCGAGTGGCTGCCAAGAGATCGGTGGCATCGCGGGAAACAAATCGGGATGGAACAAATGCTCGCGGATGCTCGTCAACTTGTCTGCCGCTCCGTGGACGGCCGCCTCGGACGGACCGCCTTCCAGCACGTTGTAAAGGAATGTCAGCCCCACCGAATGATCAAGGTGCGCGTGTGTCAGGTAGACGTCGAGCGTCGGCGTGCGGAGCCGCTCGCGGACGCGAAAAAAACCGGTGCCGGCGTCGAAGGCGATTCCCAACTCGGGCAAAAACAAGCAACTCGTATGACGCCGGTTTGACGGATGGTAGCCGGCTGTTCCTAAAAATATGAGTTTCACGGTTCGACTCCGGTCACTCGGATGGCTGCCACCACCGGTCAAGTTGTCCGCGGAGGGCCGCGGCCATTTCGGGCCGGTCGGCCGCGAGGTTGCGCTTCTCAAAGGGATCGGCTTGCAGGTCAAATAACTCGACTTTGCCTTGCGGTTCGTTCGCCATGGCGGGAACGATGAGCTTCCAATGCTCGTTCACGATCCACCGCCAACGAAGACTCGAGGCCGGTCGATCGATATTGACTGCGTTGTGGGTAAAACATTCGCCAAACACGGCGCGACGGTCAGCCACAGCTTTTTCGTCACGCAAATCAATTCCCGGCATCGCCGGGGATCGGGGCAGTCCGGCGGCGGCCAGCAGGGTGGGAGCCAAGTCGAGCGAGGACGCCAAGTGTGGCGACATCCGCGGCGTGATCTGGCCTGGCCAGCGGATCATGATGGGGGTTCTGAGGCCTCC
>CAIXSC010000886.1 GCA_903921945.1 uncultured Planctomycetaceae bacterium | reverse complement strand
CTCGCGCCCGGCTCCGGCGTGTTCGGCTGCTTGGACGGCTCTTGCGACACGGACAAAACGACCAGATCGCCCACCACGATCGGCGATGAACCAAAACCGTGCTGGCTCACCCAAGGTCCAAAATCGGCGCTCCATACTTCGGCGCCGTCGTGGGTGAACGCCTTGAGCCACGTGTGATCGGGATCGGACCACGCGAAGTAAGCGAATTCCGCATCGACGAACGGCGAGCAGGACGCGTAGCTGCTGCGCGCGTGCAAGTGATGGGTCTTCGTGGCGTAATCTTTCCGCCAGATCTGCGCGCCGTCGCGAGCGGACAGACAGAGCACGTGGCGGGTCGCGTTGTCAGCGTTCGCGCTCAGCAAGAAAATCTTTTCACCCCACAGTGCGGGCGAAGAATGGCCGATTCCCGGCAACGACACTTTCCAGTTGACATCGTTCGCGGACCACTGCGCCGGCACGCTCGTCGCTTCGCTTTCGCCGCTGCCGTTCGGACCGCGAAAACGATTCCAGTCTTGCGCATGCGCTGTGGCCGCCAGCTCGATTCCCAATCCCAACCCCAATCCAAGGACCGAGGCGGCCAGGGCCACGAGACGCAAATCGGCGACACCGCGAACCGCACGGAGAGGCGCGGCGAACAACGCGGCAAATCGAGCGGGACGGCAGGGAACAGATGGATGCATGGAACTCACCTGGACAGGAAGGAATCGGGTGGGAGGCAAGCACGGCGGGTCGAACATGCCGCGTATCGTATCGAACGGCCGCTCGCGATGCCAGTTTACGCGGCAGGCCCGCCAGTTCGCTCGGCATGACAGCGACGGGGCGTCGCCTTGCCCTGTTGCGGGTCCGAACCGTTTACTCGCCGCCGGGCAACGGGTCCACCGTGGGCTGGGGTTCTTCGAGCGGCGCCTGGAGCCATTCCAGGATGCGCCAGTCGAGCCAACGGCGGTCGGGGTCGCGGTTGGCGATGCCGAGATAGCCGACGTGGCCGCCGTGGCCGGTGACATGGATCCGGACGGCCGGCGAGAAGACCGTTTTCTCGAACATGTTGAAAGGAATCAGCGGGTCGTCGGCCGCCGCGAGAACGGTGGTCGGGACGGCGATCCGGTCCGTGACGCGGGCCGCGCTGCACTGCCGGTAATAATCCTGCACGCCCGCGAATCCGCTGAGCGGCGCGGTGACGACGTCGTCGAACTCCCACAGTGTTCGCGGCGGGCGTTCGAGCCGCAGGTTGGCGAGCGACTTCATGACGCCGCGGCGGATCCGCAATTGGCGTTGGAGCGAACGGAGGAAGGCGCGGGCGTAGATGCGATTGTCGCGTTTCAGCATGTTCCGCGAGCAGCGTTCCAGATCCACCGGCGGCGCGACTGCCATGGCGCGCGACAGTCGGGTCGGCGCCGCGTCGCCCCATTCGCCGAGCAACTTGAGCAGGATGTTGCCTCCCATCGAGACGCCAACAGCGGCCAAGTCCGACCAAGGACACAATTCCAGAATGCGGGCGATTGCGCCGCGCGCGTCCTCGCTGCGGCCCGCGTGGCCCGGTTGCTGCGCCCAATCCCACCCAAGCCCATGACCGCGGAGGTCGAGCCGGAAGCACCGAATGCCCCGTTCCCGCAGTTTCTCCGAGACTCGGACCATGTACGGCGAAAGATGGGAGCCGCCAAGCCCGTGCAGCAACAGCACGCACGGGTGGCCGTCGCGCCAGGACTCGGGACAGTCGTCGTGCAAAGCGGTCCGATCGCCGTCCGGCAACTCCAAGGCGTGAACCTGGGCACGATAGACGAGCCGGCGGTGAGGCACGTAGGCGCCCGCGATCGTCTGCGAATGGCCGCTGCGAAACAGCGGATGCGGGACGAATTCGGGGAATTCGTAACGGGGCGGGAAAGCGACGCGGCGCGGCCGCGCCGCCTCACCCTCGCGGGATGCCATATTCGTCCACCTTCCGATAGAGGGTCGCTCGGCTGATTCCCAACAACTTCGCCGCTTCCGGCACGTTTTGGCCAGTGCGGGCCAAAGCCTCTTGAATGAGCCGGCGTTCCCAGGCGGCCAAGTCAAGCGATTCAAACGACTCGCCGCTCGCCTCTCGCAACCCCAGATCGGCCGGTTGTATCTCGTCGCCCGACGCCAACACCACCGCGCTATCGATCACGTTCCGCAGTTGCCGCACATTGCCGGGCCAGCGGTAGGACAACAGTTGCTGCCGAGCAACCGCTCCGATCTTGAGAGACGCACGTCCATACTGACGCCGGAAATGCTCCAGGAAGTGGTCCACCAGCAACTCGATGTCGTCGCCGCGTTCCCGCAGCGGCGCGATCGGCAATTCGAATACACTCAGCCGGTAATACAAATCCTGCCGGAACCGCCCCTGTCGCACGAACTCGACCAAGTCGCGGTTCGTCGCCGCGATCACACGGACATCGACATTGATTTCGCGAGTCGAACCGACCGGCTGGAAGGGGTGGCCTTCGAGGATCCGCAGCAGCTTCGCCTGACCTTCCGCCGAAAGCTCGCCAATTTCATCCAGAAACAGGGTGCTGGAATCGGCCTGCTGGAACATGCCGACATGGTCGGAGTCGGCACCGGTGAAAGCGCCCTTTTTGTGTCCGAAAAGCTGGCTCTCCATCAAATCGCGAGGCAACGCCGCGCAGTTGACCGCCAGCAGCGGTCGATCAGCGCGCGGACTGCCGCGATGCAGTGCGCGGGCGACCAATTCCTTCCCCACGCCGCTCTCGCCACGAATCAACACCGGCCCGTGAGCCGCCGCCACTCGCGCAATCCGTGCCCGCAACTGCGCGATCGGCTGGCTTTTGCCGAGCAGTTCATCGGTGTTCCCCGTTTTCGCGACCAGCCGCCGGTGGTCGGCGGCGAGCGACGCCTCGCGCCGCGACCGGACCAAGGCGATCGCGAGGATGTTCGCGATGGAGATCGCAAAGTCGAACTCCATCTGTTCGAACTGCCCCTTGCTGAGATACACGTGGATGGCTCCGACCGTCGCCTGCTCATGAAGCAGCGGCACGCAGAACGCGTCGGCGTAGTGGCTCAGCGCGTCCCCCTTGCGGGTCGACGTGCGCGTGTCGATCCAGACCGCCCGCCCTTGGCGACACACCATCTCGGTCAACGCCTCGCTCAACTTCATCGGATTGGGCGAATTGGCAGGCAGGATCGCTTTCGGCCGCAGCCGGCCTTGATCGTCGATCCAGAGGAACCCGACCAGCGACGCGGGCACCCGCTGCCGCAAACTGCTGAGCGCTACCCGGATCACCTCATCTGGGTCAACGACACCGAGCAATTCGAGCGCCAGTTCGTACAACCGCAAAAAGTCATGCGCTCGCGGGGCGTCACGTAGCGAGGCGACGGCCACAGCACTCGTGTCGTGCGAATCGAGACTGAACTGGCGGATGATCGTTTGCGTTGCGCGATCCGACTGTCGCCTGACCTCGCTGCCGGGCTTCTCGCGGTCGTGGAATTCGAAGGCCGCTGGCCCGACCCGCAAGACGGTCCCCGGCAACAGTTGTGCTTCGTCGATTTTCTGGCCGTTCACAAACGTGCCGTTGGTGCTCTCGGAATCCTTGACCCACCAAACGCGGTCCCGCAGCGCAATCACGGCATGCACCCGCGAACAGCGGGGATCGTTGAGCAGAATCTGGCACTCCGGGCTGCGGCCGATCCGCGTTTCGTGCGCGGGATCGAGCGCGAATTGCGCTCCGATCCACGGTCCCTCGGTCATCGTTAAGAAAGCGTAAGACTTGGTTTCCATTCCCGTCGGCATCTTTCCCGCCATCGGCCGCTTGCCATCATGAAGCGTTCGCAATATAGCACCGGCAGCCACGAAAATCTCTCCCGAGTTCGCCAGGGCTTCGCCTGTGATGTCCTCCCGCCCTGCCCCGCCCCGCCTGGGATACCTGATCGTCGGACACGGGACCCGCGACGCGGCGGGTCAAGCCGAGTTCCACGCCGCCGTCGCTCAAATCGCGGCCGCTTGCCCCGGCATCCTGGTCCAGCCCTGCTTCCTGGAACTTGTGGAACCATCGATTCCAGATGCCATCGAACGCATGGTAGCGGCGGGCGTCGAGCGGGTCATCGCGGCGCCGCTCCTGCTCTTTGCCGCGGGCCACGCCAAACGGGACGTACCCGACGCGATCGAAGCGGCTCGCCAACGGTTTCCCACGGTTCACTTTGCCCAGGCCGCCCATTTAGGTTGTCACCAAGCACTGCTCGAGATCTCCGCCCGCCGGTTTCTCGACGCTCAGCCGGTGCTGGAAACAACCATGGAAACTGGCCTCGCCAAGTCGGGGGATGATACGCTCTGGATACTCGTGGGACGGGGCAGCCTTGACGCTGACGCCACTGCGGAATGCGAACGGTTCGCGCGGCTGCGAAGAGCGCTAACACCGGTGGCCGCAGTTTGGAACGGCTACCTGGCGATGGCCAAACCAACCCTGCGCGAAGTATTGGCTCGCGCCGAGGCCACAGAGTATGCTCGGGTGGTCGTTCAACCCCACCTGCTGTTTTCCGGGGAACTTCTGGTGACCGCGCGGGAGTT
>CAIXSC010000885.1 GCA_903921945.1 uncultured Planctomycetaceae bacterium | reverse complement strand
GGGCACGGCGTCGGGCACGGCTTCGACCACAGCATTGGACGCGGCAACCGCCACGTCCCAAACGCCGTTAGCCGACCGCCCCGACTTTGGACGCGCGGCGGACGACAAACCGCTGTTGACGTACGCCGCCGAACGAATCCGCCAGTTGGTGGCGCAAGCGCCCGGGGCCAGCATTGGCGTGCTCGTACGCAGCAACGCGACAATCGCCAAATTGATTTTTCGTTTGGGAAAACTGGGAGTCGCGGCGAGCGAGGAAGGGGGCAATCCGCTGGTGGATGCGGCGGCCGTTCAAGTGGTGTTGTCGGCGTTGGAATTCGCCGATCATCCGGGGCACTCGATCGCGCACTTCCATCTTCGCCATTCGCGGCTGGCCACTGATCTTGGCCTGCCGGCGCATCGCGGTTCGCCGGCCAGTTTCGCGGAGGCCGCCGCGGCGGTGCGTCAACGGCTGATCCAAGACGGCTATGGCCGCACGATCGAACACTGGGCGGGTCTGCTTGCTCCGGACTGCGACGCTCGCGAGTGGCGGCGGCTCTGCCAGTTGGTCTCGCGCGCCTACGCACACGACCGCGCAGCGACTTTGCGAGCCAGCGATTTCGTCGCGGCTGTTCGCGAGGAACGAGCGCCCGATCCGTCGGCGGCCGATGTCCGCGTCACCACGATCCACAAATCGAAAGGGTTGCAGTACGACATCGTAGTTCTCCCCGAGCTCGACACGCCGCTGATTGGACAAGCCGACAGCTACGTCACCGGCCGTGAAGGAGCGACCGGTCCGATCCGGCTGGTGTGCCGCAATGTGAAACGCGACCTGCATCGGCTGCTGCCTCCGAATTTGCAGGAACTGTTCGACGCTCGTGATCGCCAGGACACATGCGAATCGCTTTGTGTGCTGTACGTCGCGCTGACGCGCGCCGTCCATGCCCTGCACCTGATCACGAAGCCGATCGTGAAGGCCGAAAAATCCGGTCTGCCCAAGACGTTCGCCGGGTTGCTCCGAGCGGCGCTCACCGACGGCCAGCCCTTGCCGCCGCTCGCCACGGTCTATCAGGACGGCGATCCGGATTGGTTCGCCAAGACGGGCCGCGCGGCCGCGCCCGGGGTAACCAGCGCGGCGGCCGCCACCCCATCGCTGCGGTTGGCACCGCTGACGGGACCACGCCGCCGCGGGCTGGACCGAGTCGCTCCGTCCGATCTGGAAGGCACTCGCCGCAGCCTGCGTTTGGCAAGCACGGGCGGCGATGGATTGGCGGGACGGCAACGCGGCCTCGTGATCCATTCCTGGTTCGAGCAGATCGGTTGGCTCGCGGATGGCCTGCCTTCCGAGACGGAATTGCGGGCACTTACCAGCCGCTTGAGTGAAACGCGGCTCGATCCAGGACAACTGGAAAGCTATCTCGCCGATTACCACGCGGCTCTCGCGAGGCCCTCAGTGGCCGCGGTCCTCGACCCGCGCTATTACGCCAACGCCGCCAGCGTCGGCTGGCCCGCGACCGTGAACTCGGTGGCCCAAGCCGCGATCGCCACGAAGGGCGAAGCCACGGCGACAGGCGGGGCGATAGGCGGGGCGATAGGCGGAGCGACAGGTGGAGCGACAGGCGGAGCAAAAACCTTGACCGTTCATCGGGAATGGCGGTTCGCGGTGCGGTCCGGCGATGAACTCGTCGCCGGCGCTGTCGACCGGCTGGTCGTGCTGCGCCGCGACGGCCAGCCGCTGGCCTGCGATGTCGTCGACTTCAAAACCGATGCGATTCCAGCCGGCAACCCGTCGGCGCTCGAGGCGAAGGTCGAGTATTACGCTCCGCAACTGGAAGCGTATCGCGACGCTGTCGCCCGCTCGTTTCGCTTGGAGCCTGCCAACGTCACCGCCCGGTTGGTATTCTTGTCGGCGGGCGAAGTCCGCCGAGTATGAGTGACTGCGAGGCTGGCCATGATCGCACAGGTATTTGTTTACGGAACGTTGAAACGCGGCCAGGAACGTGAACGCTGCTGGCCACGGACGCCTCAACGCATCGAAGCGGCCGAAATCCGCGGTGAACTCTACGACCTCGGTCCGTATCCAGCCGTCGTCCATGGCGCGGACCGCGTCCTTGGCGAACTGTGGTTCCTCAAGCCGGCGGATGTCGAGGCGACACTGCGGACCCTCGACGAAGTCGAATGCTTCGGCGTCGAGGACGTCGATCTGTACGTGCGGGAAACTGTGGAATGTCGAACGTTGGCCGATGGACTTATCCAGCTCGCGTATGTCTACTTTCTGGCCGACCCGGAACATGCCCGCAGCCATCGCCGCGTGCCGGCCCGGGACGATGGGTTTGTCGAATGGAATGCGGAGCCAAACGCGTCGGCCGCGCCTTGATCCATTGGCCGGGAACCGAAGCGCAGTCATCGGGCGGATCGGCCCAAACACAGGTTGGATGGAGCGAGTCTTTTTCGGAGAGGATTCCATGAGAAATTGGTTGTGGTTCGTGGCGTCGCTGGCGTTGCTGGCGGGATGTGGAAAGAGTGGCGACACCACCGTCGCCAGCGGAGGCGGTGGACCGACCGCGGCCAATACTTCGACCAGCGATCTGGCCGCTGCCAACGCGACTGATGGCCAAAGCGATAACGCGAACAGTGCAGGCGCCGCCGCGCCAGATGCCGCGCCAGATGCCGCGCCGAGCGCACCCGCGACGGACACGCCAGCGGCTGACGGGATGCCCCCCACCGGCGCTGCCGCCGACGTTTTGAAACAGGCGCTCGCGCATTACGAAGCGGGAGAACTGACCGAAGCGGTCGCCGCGGTCCAGCGAGGGTTGCAAGCCAATCCTGATAGCCGCGAACTCTCGATCATGCTCGCGAAAGTCCAACAGGGGGCCGCGATCCAAACGTTGCAAACCAGCGGTGAAAAGGCGGCCGGACCGCTGTTCCTGGCTGGCGCGGCACTCGCGCGGCAACTGCAACAGAAATACCAGCCGCTGGACGCGGATGAAGGGGCCCTGGTCGCGCAGTCGTTTTACAACGGCGCTTGCTTCATGGCGAAGGACAACAAGCTCGCTGAAGCCCAAGCCTACCTGGCGGAAGCTGTTGATGCCGGCTTCGACGACCTGAATCTGCTCGACTCCGACGCCGACTTGAATCCGCTCCGCGAACAGCCCGCCTTCAAGACATGGCGGGAAAGCATCAACGCGACAATCGCGGCGTCGAAAGCGAAAAAGCTGGAGCAAAAGTTGGCGGCGTTCGAGCCGTTTCCTTTTGATTTCGAACTGCCCGACGTCGACGACAAACCTCGTAAACTGGCCGATTACCGGGGCAAGGTCCTGATCGTCGATATCTGGGGAACTTGGTGCCCGCCATGCCGCATGGAAATCCCCCACTTCATCGAACTGCAAAAAAAGTACAGCAAACAAGGTTTTGATGTCGTCGGCATCAACTACGAAGACGGCTCGCCGGAGGACGTGAAAAAGCTGATCAAGGACTTCATGAAGGAGAATGGCATGACTTACACCTGCGTCGTCGGCGATGACGCGACGCGGGACCGAGTGCCAAATTTCGAGGGATTCCCCACCACGCTGTTCATCGATCGTTCGGGAAAAGTTCGCTTGAAGGAAGTCGGCTACAAACCGCTCGCCGAACTCGAAGCGATCGTCACCGCGCTCATCGCGGAAAAAGCTCCCGAAGCGGCCGCTGACGGCGCCCAGTAAGCCCGCGATCGTAAAACGCAAGTCGTTTTCCAGCGCGGCGGCCTCGCCGCGCTGGCCGTTTTTCCCGCAAACGGATCCAAGCACCGGAGAAGCCGAATGTCCCGCGAGCCACAACCGAGACTCTCCCTGGCCTACTGTCTCGCAAGCGTTGCCGTTGGCGTCACGTTCGCCATCGAGACGTGGTTTGCCCCAGGCATCGCCGCGCGGGCCGCCGCGGACGAAACCTCGTTCAACCGCGACATTCGTCCCTTGCTCTCCGACGCCTGCTTCGCGTGCCACGGCCCCGATAACGCGAAACGGCAGGCAGATCTGCGACTCGACTTGGCCGACGCCGTGTTTGCCGATCCCCAAAAGGCGGTCATCGTGCCGGGCAAACCGGACGCAAGCGAATTGATCCGCCGCATCCTTTCGACGGACCCGGCCGAGGTCATGCCGCCGCCCGCCACGAAGAAATCGCTGACCGCCGCCCAGAAAGAACTGCTCCGGAAATGGATCGCGGAAGGAGCCCGCTATCAACGTCACTGGGCGTTCGAACCGATCGTCAAACCGGCCCTTCCCGCTGCTTCCACCTCCGCGCCCCTTCCGGCGAATTCGCCTTCGACTCCCGTGGCTGCGCCCGCGACCACTCCGGCGCCGGTTCCAGCAGCGGCATCCGATGACACACCGGCGAACTCGCGCCCCATCGACGCGTTTCTCGAACGCCGGATTCGCGACGCCGGACTCGCTTGGCGCCCCCAAGCGGACCGTGAAACGCTCATCCGCCGTGTCGCGTTCGCCCTGACCGGCCTGCCGCCCACGATCAAGGAAGTCGACACCTATCTGGGCGACAAAGCCCCCAACGCTTACGAACGCATGGTCGATCGCTATCTCGCCGCCCCGCAATTCGGCGAAGAGATGGCCCGGCATTGGCTCGACGCCGCCCGCTACGCCGACACCCATGGCCTGCACTTGGACAACGAGCGGCGCATGTGGGCCTACCGTGACTGGGTCGTCCAGGCGTTCAACAAAAACCTGCCGTTCGACCAGTTCACCATCTGGCAACTGGCGGGCGACATGCTGCCCAATCCAACTCCCGACCAACTCGTCGCCACCGGTTTCAATCGCTGTAACGTCACCACCAGCGAAGGCGGCTCCATCGAGGCCGAGTTTGTCTATCGCTACGCTGTCGAGCGAGCCTCGACAACCGCCCAGGTGTGGCTCGGCCTCACCGCCGGCTGCGCGGTCTGCCACGACCACAAGTACGACCCGCTAACCACCAAAGAGTTCTACTCGCTGTACGCTTTCTTCCATAGCGCCGCCGACCCGGCCATGGACGGCAATATCGCGAACACGCCGCCGTTCCTCAAACTGCCGCGTCCCGAATTGCTGGCCGCCGCCGAGGCCGCCGGCAAAGTCGAACGGGAGGCCCGCGTCTGGCTCGAAACGCTCGCCGCTCAAGCCACCTATCAAGATCCGGCCGACAAACCGGCAGCTGACAAACCGGCAGCCGACAAACCGGTAGCGGACAAACCGGTAGCGGACAAACCGGCAAGCGACAAACCGGCAAGCGATGTCCCGGTCACGGCGAATTCCGAGGTGCCGGGGCCGATTCGCGAGTCGCTCTTCGATGACGCGTTGCCGCTTGGCGCGACCTCGCGAAGTTCGTCGCGTAACGCGGTTGACTGGCTGGTCGATCCGCCGTTCGCCCCGGTCGCTGGCCGGCGAGTTCTACGGCAAGCGCAGGCAGCGTCGTACACGGACACCCTCGAGTTCAAACTGAAACCGATCGTCATCCCGGCAGACGGAGTGCTCGAAGTGTGGTTGCGGGTGGACGCCGTCGATCCGCCGGCGTCGGTCGCGGTCGGCGCCGTCGGTGGCCAAACCGTCACCTGGAAACGCGGCGAGGCTGGCTTTGTTCGCGACAACGCGACCGAGGCGCCCGTCGCGCTCGGCAAGTGGACCAAGCTTGCGCTGCGTGCGGCGGAACTAGGCCTGAAGCCCGGTGATCGACTCAACGGCGTGACTCTGAACCAAACCGGCGGCATCGCCTACTGGGACGCGATGGCCGTGGTTGGCGTTGCGGAGACCACTCGCGATCCCGCGCAGTCGCTCGCCGCCTGGCGCCAGCGAGTCGGCACCACGCCGCCACCCGAACTGCCGGCCGACCTGAACGCGGCGATCCAAGCGGGGCCCGACAAACCGCTTCCCCCCGAACTAGCCGCCAAACTGCGGCAGTTTTACATCGCGTTCATTGCGCGGCCGTTGAACCAAGAACTCGCAATCGCCCGTACTGCGTGGGAAGGGGCGCGCAACGCTCGCCTGATCGCCGACGATGCGGCGCCAGGCTCGATGGTCTATCGCGAAATGGAAAAGCCCCGCGAATCGTTCGTCATGGTCCGTGGCCAGTACGACAAGCCGGGCGATCGCGTCGAACCGGCTGGTCCCGCCATTCTGCCTCCTATTCGCCCCGCGTCACCCGGCGCGCGGCTCAACCGGCTCGATCTCGCCCGCTGGCTGGTCTCGCCCGACAATCCGCTCACCGCGCGTGTCGCTGTCAATCGCTTTTGGCAGCAGCTGTTCGGAACCGGCCTCGTGAAAACCAGCTACGACTTCGGTTCGCAAGGCGAACCGCCATCGCATCCCGAATTGCTCGACTGGCTCGCCAACGATTTCCGCGAATCAGGCTGGGACATGAAACGACTGGTCAAGCAACTGGTGATGACCGCCGCATTTCGCCGAGACGCGCGGCTCGAACAGGCCGTCCGTGTGGCCGATCCGGCGAATCGGCTCTACGCGCGCGGCCCGCGTTTCCGACTCGATGCCGAACAGGTTCGGGACAACGCGCTCTTCGTCAGCGGTCTGATCAATCTGGAACAAGGCGGCCGAGGTGTGCGTCCCTACCAGCCAGCGAACATCTGGGAGCCCGTCGGCTACTCGGACAGCAACACGCGGTTCTATCTGCAGGACCATGGCCCCGCCCTGTACCGCCGGAGTCTCTACACGTTCCTCAAACGCACCGCCCCGCCTCCCTTCATGGCGAACTTCGACGCTCCAAACCGCGAGCAAGTCTGCATGGCGCGGGAACGAAGCAACACTCCGCTGCAAGCGCTGCAACTCATGAACGACACCCAACACTTCGAAGCCGCTCGAGCACTCGCCGAACGAGTGCTTGCCGAAGGCGGAGCGGCTGACCCGGCGCGCATCGACTATCTTTTCCGCACCGTCCTGTCGCGTGGCCCCACCGACCGTGAACGCGGCTTGCTCACCGCGGCGCTTGCTCGCCAACGTGAACTGTACGCGCGCGATGCCGAAGCGGCTCGTAAAGCGATCCAAGTCGGCGAATCAGCCCCGCGCGGAGTCGCCCCGCCTGCCGAAACTGCCGCCTGGACAATACTCGCCAACCTCGTGCTGAATCTGGATGAGACCGTGAACCGGAATTAGTGATTAGTGGGGAATGGGGAATGGGGAGTGGATTTTTTGGCCACGGACTAACTTGGTATGACACGGAAAGCATGGACGGATGCTGTTTCTGACGGAAGTTGACTGATTTTCAACGATCTTGGGTGGATGCATGAGCCACCGATGTGCC
>CAIXSC010000884.1 GCA_903921945.1 uncultured Planctomycetaceae bacterium | reverse complement strand
GTTTAGGTCGAAGGACGATGGCTCTTGCCTGGGCCAGTTGGTTCCCCGTAGGCCCGCGCGAGCACCCGCCTCGCTCGCGCGGGCCAGGGGTCCAATGGCCAACGGAGCGATCGATGGAAGCCTTCCAGGCTTCCGCAGGCTTCCCGCATCGCGGTGCTTAATCGCTAGCGGATGACTGCTCGGTTTGTGGACATAGCCTTGCGACGGAAGTGGAACGACGGCGCAAGTTTAGGTCGAAGGATGATGGCTCTTGCCTGGGCCAGTTGGCCTCCCGTTCGGCCCGTGCGAGCACCCGCCTCGCTCGCGCGGGCCAGGGAGGCCTTTTTTATGCCCCGCACGACACTTCGGACGCGGGGTCTTCCGCAGCGCGGCGACTTGTGGCGGCTCTGGGCGATGGCTATTCTGGCCCGTCTTGCAAGTCCGAGTCGTCTCCTCACACGCCCCGGTCGGAAAATAGTGCCCGCATGAAACTGATCATCGCCATTATCCAGCCCAGCAAGCTCGAGGCGGTCAAGGCGGCGTTGACCGAGGTGGAAGTCTTCCGATTAACGGTGATGGACTGCCAAGGTTTCGGCCGGCAAAAAGGGCAAACCGAGGTCTATCGCGGTCACGAGTTCGCGGTGAATCTGCTACGCAAAGTGCAATTGCAGATCGCAGTCAATGAGGACTTCGTCGAACCGACCATCAATGCGGTGCTGAAAGGCGCGCGAACGGGTGAAAAGGGCGAGATCGGCGACGGCAAGATCTTCGTCTTGCCGCTCGAAGATTGCGTTCGCATTCGCACTGGCGAACGCGGCAGCGACGCCATCTAGCCACGTTCCGCGCCGATGGCCCGCCGATGGCCCGGCCTTTGGAAGTCCTGCTGGGTTTCCTGTGGTTGGCCATCGCAGGAGTCGCAGAGTGCGGCTTGCGCCGTGGCGCGGAAGTTCGGCGAGGCACGAATCTTCGGCGGGACCCATACGAAGCCCGAATGGATCCCTTGGGAAGGCGGAGCCCCCTCCTGTCGCGCTAGGAAGACTCGCTCGATTCCGCGTACGGATTGCGAATGCGAGGCATCCATTTGCACAATCCCATGCCCAGGAAGTAGAGCAGGGTGAGCGGGATCGCCATAAGGAAGATACTGATGGGATCGGCCGGCGTAAGGATGCTGGAGATCACGAAGATGGCGAGGATCGCGATCCGCCATTTTTCCAGGTAGGTGGCCAAGCTGACCAAGCCCAGGCGGTTGATGAACAGCATGACGAGCGGCAACTGGAAACTGATGCCGAAGCCCAGCGGCAGAATCAGCACGAATCCGAGCCATTCGCTGATCCGCGGGTCGGGATCGATATTGAGCGCTTTGTTGAAGCTGAAGAGGAAATCAAGCACCGGTTCGAAGACGAAGAAAAACGCCATGCCAGCGCCCGCGAGAAACAGCAGGAGGCTGAACGGCAGGTACATGTAGACGTAGTTTTTCTCGTGCGGGTACAAGCCGGCGGCCACGAACTGCCACACCTGCCAGAAAATCCAGGGACTCGCGACCACAATTCCGGAGATGAATCCCGCCTTCATCCAGATCATGAACGCCTCTTGCGCGTTCAAGCTGCGGACTTCCATCTTCACGGGCCGCCAAGTGCGGAAGTTCACCAGGTAGGAACTTGGCGCCGGAATCGGATCGCGATGGATCGATAGGCCGCCAGGCGTGGTCGACACGCCGAGCGGGATGGGAGGTTCCCGCCCCGTTGACTCGTCCTTGCCCTTCGCTAATTCGGCACCGTTCGGCTTGTCGGCTGCTTGACCTTCCGGCTTGCTGGCAGCCGATTTGCCGCTGGCCACTTTTTTCTCGTTTTCCTCGGCCGGTTTTTGCTCAGCCGGTTTTTCTTCACCCGGCTTCGCATCAGCGGGCTTTACTTCGGCCAGCTTTGAATCAGCCGGTTTTGCTTCGGCTGGCTTTACTTCGGCCGGCTTGTCTTGGGCCGGCTTGTCTTGGGCCGGTTTGTCTTGGGCCGGTTTCTCGGCGGTTGGCTTGTCACCGGCGGTCGTGGCGGCGGATGGAGGCGTTGACGGCGGGGTGGTCGCGTTGGGGGGCGCGGTGGTCATCGCGGCCCCGGCCGATTCGGCCTCAAGTTTCGCGCCGACACGGCGGATTTCCGCCGCTTCCAGGTAGGTTTCGTCGTACACCAAGCGATTGTTGCGGACGAAGGCTTCCATTTCCGGGGTGACGCCCTCGGGATAAAGGTTGCGGAGGTCTTCGATCGCTTTGTCGATGTAGTAGTTTTCGAGCGCTGACTTAAGCGGGAACTGCATCCAGTTCATGACGTGGCGCGACACGAACAGGCCGATGGCGAAGCCGATGACAAGTCCGACGACGGCGCGGAATAGGGAGACCCGCAATTCCTCCAGGTGTTCCCCGAAGGACATCTTGGTGCTCTCAAACAGGTCGTCGTTGGGATATTTCGCCATCGCGGGCAGCCTTTTCGAATCATCGGTGCGGATGCGGGGAGGCGGGTCGCGGCGGCGGGCCGTGGCCGCTACCTTACCGGTCGCCAGTCATGGCGCGGGGGATCGGCGCCGGAGGGCGGCCGCAGCGGGGCAGGCCCGCCGGCCCACCTCGGTTCGCTTTTCGGGGAGCGGACCACAAGCGGGTTGGCGAGGTGGGCGGAATCGCGCCCGTCGCCGCCCGCCGCCGGCAGGGACTTCGAATCATACTCGCGGCCCAGTTCAGTAACAACCGACTCGCTCGGAGCCGAACATGACCACGCTGTATCCACTGCGTTTCGCGCCACTCTTCCGCCGGTATCTCTGGGGTGGTCGGCGGTTGGAAACGGTTTTGGGAAAGACGCTGCCGCCGGGCGAGGACTATGCGGAAAGCTGGGAGATTGTCGACCGCGACGGCGATCAAAGCCGGGTGGTCGCGGGGACGCTCGCGGGCGCGACGTTGGGGGAACTGATCGAGCGCTTTCCGCAGGAACTGCTTGGATCAAGTTACATGGCCGCGCACGAGGCGCGAGGTGGTTCCGCTCGCCCTCGATTTCCCCTGTTGTTAAAGTTCCTCGATGCCCAGCGGGACCTGTCGGTGCAAGTACACCCGGACGATGTCCGCGCCGCGCGACTCGACCCGCCTGACTTGGGAAAGACCGAGGCGTGGGTGATTCTGCAGGCGAACCCGGGGGCATGTTTGTATGCCGGGCTTAAACGCGGATTTGACCGGGCGGCGTTGGAACGCGAGGTCCGTCGGGGAACGACTCCGCTATGCTTGCAGCGTTTCGAACCAAAAGCTGGCGACTGCTTTTTTATCCCCGCAGGCACTGTGCATGCGTTAGGAGCCGGACTGCTGGTGGCGGAAATCCAGCAATCCAGCGATACGACTTACCGGCTGTTTGACTGGAACCGAGTTGGCGCCGACGGTCGACCGCGGCCGCTGCATCTCGAGGCGGCGATGGATGCGATCGACTACACGGCCCCGCCGCTCGCCGCGTGCCGCCCCAAGCCGCTTGGGGAGGGAGCGGAGCGGCTCGTCGACTGCGATCAATTCGTCTTGGAACGTTGGCCAGTGAATGGAAAGGTGGCCTGGGGAGGCGATGGACGGTGCCGAATCGTCACCGTCGTGGACGGGGCCATCGCGGTGGCAGGCGATCCGGATTCGCGACCGCTGGGAAGAGGCGAATCGATGCTGCTCCCGGCGAATCAGCGGGTGACGGCGGACGGAATGGCTGTTTCCTTGATCGCCTATGTCCCCTAGCGTCATGGAGGGTAAGTACGGGGGAGCTTCCAAACGATGAGGCGGGTTGCGCGGCCGTGGAGCGGGGCCGAGTAAATTGCCCCGCTTTCCCGATCGATTGCTTCGAGCCCTACAACCGTACGTCTGCCGTCAGTGTCAAGCGTTCGAGCTTGTTAAGTCGATTTGCGCAGGAAGGGTTGGAGCCGCGTGGACGGATTTTGCGTCCCGGGAGCAACCCGCGAGGCAACTCGCCTTACTCCGGTTGGAACCGTTCCCTATACTCCGGACGCGTCCACCGGATGTTTTTTATTTTTTGCGAAGGATCGCGCACATGCCCTGCCCGCCTCGGTCAGGCCGGAACCGCCGTGCCGTTGCCGCGCCGGCGCTGTGCATGCTGCTCCTGTGTGGCGCGGTGGCGGTTGGCTGCACCTCGGGACGGCCCAATCTGAGGCATCCGGGCGATCTGCAAACCCAACGCTTCAACGCGATCGCTCACGATCCGTACACGGATGTGGATGCCGGCCCCGAAGTGGTTGGCGGCCGGCCTCGCGACTTCCAAAAGCCGCTCCCCGAACCAGTTCGCAATCGCTGGCTCACAGACTCGTGGTGGTGGCGGCAGTAGGCGGCAGTAGGCGAGCGATGGCGAACCTGTAGCGAGCAGGTGCGAGCGAGTTCCAACCAATTGGGGCTCGCCGGTGCTTGAATCGATGTCTGTCGCCTGGGACTAACGCGCCAGGCGGGGTATGATCCAGAGGCTCTTTTACCTCCAGGATCTCCCGGTTATGGCTCGTCAACGTCCCGCTTCGCAACAGAAATCATTTGGCGCAGGCCGCAAAAAATCCGGTGGAGGTGGGTTCGGGGCCGGAAAGTTTCGGGAGCGATCCGCCGACGGAGAGACGCGGGGCGATTTCCAACGTGGAACGCGCGGCGACTCGCGAAGTGACGCTCGCGGCGACTCACGACGCGATGCTCGAGGCGACTCACGACGCGATGCCCGTGGTGATTCACGGCGCGACGCCCGAGGCGACTCACGGCCCGATGCCCGAGGCGACTCAAGGCGCGGCGACTCGCGAAGTGATGCTCGC
>CAIXSC010000883.1 GCA_903921945.1 uncultured Planctomycetaceae bacterium | reverse complement strand
GGCAAGCCGTCGTCGTCGTGTGTTTGCCTTTTTCCGTCTCCTCGCTGACCGCGGACACTCGCAATTGCAAGCGCGGATCGACCGCGTTGAGCAAGGACGACTTGCCAACGCCGCTTTGGCCAACCACGGTTGACTGCCGGCCCGCCAACCGTCGACGCAGCGCTTCGACCCCCAGTCCCGTCTTGACCGAGATCAAATGAACCGGGTAACCGAGTTGGCCGAACACGCCCGCCAGCGGCTGCAAATCGGCCGGATCCACCAAGTCGACTTTGTTGATGCAGATGATCGGCCGAATACCGGATTGTTCCGCAACCACTAAAAAACGATCGATAAGGTTCAGCTTCAACGCGGGCTGAGCGGCGCTGCCGAGAATCAGCATCTGATCGACATTCGCCGCGATGACTTGCTGTCGGCCGCGGCTTGCCCTGCTCAAGATCCCATGTCGGGGCTCGATTCGCTCGATCAGTCCCTCGTGGCTCCCGCCACCTTCGGGGCGAAACCAGACACGGTCGCCGGCCACGACCACCTGCCGCAAATCGGTGCTTAAGGTTTTCAGGATTCGCCGAGTTGCGCAGCGGAACACCTGTCCGCCGTCCGCTTCCACGTCACTCGACAGTCCGTAAACCCGCAGGACGCGACCTTGGAGACAGGTTGCTTCGTTCACGGCCCGTTGAACGGCGAATCCGGCCGCGTCGTCCGCCGTCGCCTCGCCCACCACGGTCCTTCGCCGAGTCATATCGCCTTTGCCGGTAAGACGTTCGGACCTCGCCTGCGAATCCTCGGCCGCCTCGCCTTCCCGTTCGAAGTCGCGAGTCAAATCGTTCGAACGCGGCCGCGGCAAGCGGTTCTTGCGAAAGTCGACACGAATCTTTTTTTTCCCTGGCTTGTTCATAGTGAGTTTATCGTAGCCGATGGACACGGCTTCGTTGAGCGGCGAAACTTCGCCCGTGTCAAGGTTTGCGGCGGCCCGGCCACGGGCCCCGCTCGGAGACCAGAACAAACCTGTGGAAGAAGTCATTTCCCTCATTGGAGTGGTTTTTGGGCGTGGAATCCATCGGAGACGGCTTCTCATCGCCTTCATCGATTCTTCATAATCGAACGAAATAATCCGGCCGCTTTGAAAATGCGATGCGAGGGCCTCCATGCCAAGCGGGCCCTGGGTCGCGGAACCACGGCAAGAGTCGGAGCGGACGCCTCGAGCGTCGCGGCTCGCATAGTCATCACCAGGGAGTTACGGACGATGCGAATGGCAGGATTGGAAAGTTCGGCAAGCAAGTCGGGATGGTGGGCGGCGATCGTGATCGCGGCCGGTTGTGTGCTCGCGAATGGGGCGCCGGTCGCGGCTCAAGTGCGAGTCGATCCGAAATTGCCGAGCTACAAGCCGGTGTCGGGGGTGTCGGGGACGCTGAAGAGCATCGGTTCCGACACGATGAACAACCTGATGACGCTGTGGGCCGAGGGATTCAACAAGTTTTACCTTGGTGTGAAGGTGGAGGTTGAAGGCAAGGGATCGTCGACGGCTCCGCCCGCGTTGATCGCCGGCACGGCGTCGTTTGGGCCGATGAGCCGCGCGATGAAAGCGGACGAGATTGACGCCTTTGAGAAGAAGTTCGGCTACAAGCCGGTCGGTCTGCCGACGAGCATCGACATGTTGGCGGTGTATGTTCACAAGGACAACCCGCTCAAGGGTTTGACGTTGCCGCAGGTCGACGCGATCTTCTCCAACACGCGAAAGCTGGGGAACGCGGCCGGAATCAACACGTGGGGCCAACTGGGCTTAACGGGAGAATGGGCGCAAGCACCGATCAGCCTGTACGGCCGTAATTCGGCTTCGGGCACCTACGGCTATTTCAAGGAAGTGGCTTTGGGGAAGGGTGACTTCCGGGATTCGGTCAAGGAGCAGCCGGGCAGTTCGGCGGTGGTCCAAGCCGTGTCGACGGATAAGTTCGCGATCGGCTACAGCGGCATTGGGTACAAGACGGCCGATGTCGTGGCGTTGCCGCTGGGCGAAAAGGCCAAGTCGGAACTTGTCGCTCCGGAAGTGGAAAATGCCTACTCGGGCGACTACCCGTTGGCTCGGCCGCTGCTTCTCTATCTGAACTACAAGCCGGGCAGCCAACTCGACCCGCTCCGCCGTGAATTTGTGAAGTTCATCTTCAGCAAGCAGGGTCAGGAAGTGGTGGTGAAGGATGGCTACTTCCCGGTGACGGCGGCGATGGCGCAGAAGGCGTTGCTGTCGGCCGGAATCAAGTAACGGTCTCGCGAAACGATCCCGAAGATCGCCCGCCGTCCACGCGGTCATCACGTGCGGCGGGGCGGTCGAGTGCGGCGGGGGAGCGTCTGGATGGCGGCGGAAACGCAGCAGCAAGCGGCTCGCAAAGCCTTCACAGGCCGTGCGCGCCGTCATCGCAACCGCTGGGGAGTTCGCCTGGCGGATGCTTCGGCGAGGTGGATCATCACGGTCGCGGGCATTGGCACGATTGTCGCCGTGCTCTTGGTGTTCGTGTTTCTGTTGTTCGTGGCTTTCCCGCTTTTCTACCCGCCCGCGAGCCTCGAACGGGAGCTTGCCGCGCCCCTTTCTTGGAAGACCCAGCCACTCGCGGTCGCCGTCAACGAGTACCGCACGCTGGGCTGGGCACTGCAGCCTGACGGGAAGCTCACGTTGTTTCGCGCTGACACTGGCGAGACGCTGCGGGAAACTCCGTTTGGCGAGGATGGCGCCATTACCGCCGTCTCGCACGACAGCGCGACCGGGGAATTGGTGCTTGGAATGGCGGACGGCGGCGTCCGAATCGCGCGGATTCGCTTTGCGGCGGAATTCCGTGAGGCGGACCAGGTGCCGGAGGATCTCCGCGGGCTGACGGAAGACAAGCCTCGCAATTTTGAAGAAGGCTTGATCGAACGCACGCCTCAAGGTCAGTTTCGGGTGCAGACGGTCGTTGCCGACATTTCCGATGCGCTGTCGCTCGCCGACACGTCGATTCTGGCAATCGACCACGTTCCCGGGGCGGGCGGCGAGTCGCTTGGGGGGCGCGGGCCGACGATCGCCGCCTGGACGAGCGATGGTACGTTGCATGCCGGCAGCACCAAATTCAACGAACTGACCGGGCGTTACAAATTTGATGAACGAGGCTCCGGTCGTGCCGTGCCGCCCGGCAAGGATGCGGCGGCGCGACCGCTACGCGTCTTGCTTGCAGGACGCGGCGATACCGCGAATGTCGTCTGGCCGGATGGCGGGCTTGTCCGAGTCGACTTGCGTGATCTGTCCGCGGTGAAGAACCTGGAAACGCTGGATCTGGTCGCCGATGAATCGGTGACCCTTACCAGTTGCGCGTTCACGCTCGGCCGCGACACGATCGTCTGCGGCCACTCCAATGGAGCGGTCGAAGCTTGGTTTCCCGTTCGCCGTGTCGTGCGAGTTTCCAAGGAACAAGACTCAGCCTTGGCGGGCCAAACGACCCGTGATCGGTCCGGCGACCAGGCCAGCGAGCCGGCGAACGAGCAGCCAAGCACGCAGTCCGGTGGTATGTCCGTTGCCGGGGAAGTGGTCGAGGCGATGCGGTTGGAGCGGACGCATCGTCTGCCGTCGGGGCCGGCCGCCGTGACGTCGCTTTCGATGTCGCAGCGTAGCCGGTTGATGGCGGCCGGGTTCGCGGATGGATCGGTGGCGGTCTATCACGTGACGACGGAGAATCGCGTGGTGTCGTCGTCCAGCGGAGCCAAGACACCGGTGCTTCAGGCGTTGTTGTCGCCCAAAGACGACGCCTTTGTCGCCTTTACGGCGGAGGAAGCGGTGCGGTTCCGTTTCGATCCGAAGCATCCCGAAGGCTCGCTGCCGGCGTTATTCCTGCCGGTATGGTACGAGGGGTATGATCGCCCGAGCCACGTATGGCAGTCGTCGTTCGCGGGCGTCGAACCGGAGATGAAATTGGGACTCTGGCCGCTGGTGTTCGGCACGCTGAAGGCCACTGTTTATTCGCTGGTGTTTGGGGTGCCGATCGCGCTGATGGCGGCGCTCTACACCTCGGAGTTCATGGCTCCGAGGCTTAAAGCGAAGGTGAAGCCGACCATCGAGATGATGGCCAGTTTGCCGAGCGTGGTCTTGGGGTTCCTTGCGGCGCTCGTTTTCGCACCGCTGGTTGAGCGGGCTGTGCCCGAGCTACTGACCGGGTTCGTCGCGGTTCCTGTATGCCTGATGGCCGGTGCCGCCTTGTGGCAGTTACTGCCATCCGCCTGGGTGCCCTACTTGGTGCCGTGGCGGTTCGCGGCGATCATCGCGGTCAGTTTTCTGGGAGTTGGCGTGGCGGCGGCGAGCGGCGACTCGGTGGAACGCGTGTTGTTCGCGGGTGATATCTTGCGATGGTTGGACGGCGGTGTCGGGCGAGGCACGGCGGGGTGGCTGTTGCTCACGTTGCCGGGGTCGGCGGCGGTGGTGGCGACGCTGAGCGCCACGGTGGTGAATCCGTGGTTGCGGCAAAACTGCGGACATTGGCCACGGCTCGCGTTTGGCCTGCTGAACGCGGGCAAGTTGGCGGTCGCGATATTGCTGGCCG
>CAIXSC010000882.1 GCA_903921945.1 uncultured Planctomycetaceae bacterium | reverse complement strand
GGTGGTGGTGGTGGTGGTGGTGGTGGCGGCGTCTTCTAAGGGCCTTGCCCATTCCGCCGCGTGACAGCGCCCCTGCCGGTTCTTGCCTGGCCAGCGTCCTGCCTGGCCAGCGTCCTGCCTGGCCAGCGTCTTGGCTGGCCAGCGTTCTTGTCTGCTTGCCGGATTGACATTTACCGAGTGGCGGATCGTCGCTACTATCCCCCCGCGACCGTCGACCATCGACGGCTTCCAGGACCGGGATGGACGGATCCGCCGATGCGAAACAGGCTTCCCCAATCAACGCTCGCCGCGTTTCTGTACAGCGTCGCGCTGCTCGCGACGGCCGGATGCTCGTTGACACCTTCCCTGCCGAAATGGCAATGGCCTTGGGTCGCTCGCAGACAGGAACTGGATCGCGCCTTGAGCCTCGCGCGGCTCACGGAACGCCAAGGCAATCTTGACGAGGCGATGACCACGTATCGCAAGATTCTCGAAGCCGACCCGGACAACGTTCTCGCGCATCACCGCATTGGCGCCGTGGCTGTCAAGGAACGCCGGTTCGAAGATGCCCGCGTGTCGTTTGAAACGGCGATGGGGCTGGCCGAGCCGAGCGCCGAATTGCTCAACGATGTCGGTTATCTGCACTACTTGCGGCAAGATTTGCCGGGCGCGGAAAATCTGTTCCGCCAGTCACTGGGCAAAGACCCGCGCAACAAGCACGCGCGGAACAACCTCGGATTGGCATTGGCCGAGCAGGGACGCTTCGACGAGGCGCTTGCCGAGTTCCGCCAGGTAGGAACCGAAGCGGAGGCCCACAGCAACCTCGCCTACATCCAAGTCAAGATTGGGGAACTGGCGGAAGCCGAGAAGAACTGCCACAAGGCGTTGTCGCTCGACAATAGCCTGCGTCCGGCCGCCGAGGCGCTGATGCAAGTCGCGGATCTGAAAGCGAAAGCCACGGGAACCGTTCCGCCAAGCATGGTCTCGAAGGTCTACAGCGATCCACCCGCTCAACGCCCCGCCGAGGGGCTCGGAACCGGGAATTCGATCGTGGAATCGGTGCGTCCGAGCGACCAGGCAGCCACTCCGAACTCCCGCAACGCCCGTCGCACGCTCTCGTCGAACTCCGGCGACTTGCAACCCGCCACCTACACCGAACCGGCTGTCGGCCAGCCCATCAAACCGACAAACAGCCCGCCCGGAACTCCGGGAAACCGACCGCAGTTTGGCCCATCCCAAGGGATGCCCGACCGTCCGTCGAGTAGCGTGCCGAGTAATCCGGCGAAGGCGAACGGTTCCAATGACTCGTTGCGTCCCAGCGGACCAACACCCGTTTCTCCCGCGCCCGTTTCTCCCGCGCCCGTTTCTCCCGCGGCAGTAGCCCCTTCCGCACCACTGGGCCCAACGTTCCAGCCGCCACGTTTCAATCCACCCAGCTACGTTCCACCTGTTCCACACGTTCCGACAGGTTCACCGCCGGCGGAACGGTTGCCGGACGTTCCCGAAACCGGCACGTCAAATGACTCGCCTTTCCGGTAGTGGAAGCGAATAACCAGCGATCGATATGGACGGTTCGTTCCTTCGATTCGCGATCCGCTTTCGGCCTCGTTACGTCACGAAGTACTCGCCCCGGAAGTTGGCGTCGTTTTCAAGCAACGCATCGACAGCCGCGCCGTCGACACGGAATCGTTTTAACTGGCGAGTTTTGCCATCGGTGCCTTGGACGGTCCAAATCTGGTCGATCATGCCGTCTTCGTTGACATCCCGCACGACCGCACGGACCGGTGCTTGCCGGCTCGCATCATTGTAGGCGGAGAAACTGCTCAGCAACGCGGCGGTTCTCCCGTCGCGAACCTCGACCATCGAGTTACCGCCGCTCGCCGCGCTGGCGAACACATCGGGAACCGTGTCGGTGTTATTCGCGCGTCCCACCGCCAGTGACGCGATACCGCCCTGGAAGGCACTCGAGAAAAACGAAAGCGACTTTGCCAGGACGGGCGTGGCCGGAGAGACCTCGAAGATCCGTACCGTAGCACAGATTCCTGATCCCGATCCGACCAGAATCTCCAATTTGCCGTCCAACGAGGACTGAAAGGTTGTGCCGCTCATCCGCCCCATATCCGCGAGTGCCAGGACCGCACCGCCGATGAACGTCGCGGGGAACGCGAGAAACGTGCGCGACGCCGTGTTCGCCATCGGATCGGTATTGG
Source organism: uncultured Planctomycetaceae bacterium (assembly GCA_903921945.1). Classification (GTDB taxonomy): domain Bacteria; phylum Planctomycetota; class Planctomycetia; order Pirellulales; family Pirellulaceae; genus CAIXSC01. The sequence goes on along the minus strand of CAIXSC010000882.1, from coordinate 959 downwards.
CGCCCGTTTGATTCAAGAACACTCGCACTTCGGCCGCGCCCCGCGATGGCACCGCCACCAGATCCACGCGACCATCGCCGTTCATATCGCCGGCCGCAATCTGAATACCGTTGATCATCGTCGTGGCGTACGCCATGGTGTTGTACGCGGTGAGCGGAGTTCCGGTGAACGAGAAGACGCGGATCTCGGGCGCTCTGCCCCGCCCCGGCGCCGTGATGATCTCATCGACCCCGTCTCCAGTGAGGTCGGCCCGCGCGACCCGCACGCCCCCCCGGAACGTCGATTCATAGGCCAGAAACTTGGACACTAAAGTGCCCGTGGCCGTGTTGAAGACCTGAACGTAAGGCGACGTGTACGAATTCGCATCGACCCCCAAAACGAGATACCGCGGGACGACCTTGAGTTCGCCGGCAATCAACGTCACGTTGTAGTTGCCCGCCAACCCTCCGCCCGCACCATCGCCCACAGTTCCCGTAATCGGATACTTACCCCCCGGCGCGCTCGCCACCGTCCCGCCGCTCGCATAGGTGAGCGACAACGATTGGCCGCCAAAGCCCGTGGTAAATGTCCCGGGCAAAAGCGTCCCCAGGTTGTTCGCGATTCCCTGGTCCTTGAGCAAACTGCCGATCGTGAACGACACCGGCCGCTGACCCACCGCCAGCGTGCCATTGGTGAGCGTCACGCTGTAGTTGCTAACGAGTCCCGTGCCGTTGGAAACCGTCCCCGTGATCGCATACGTTCCCGCATTCGCGACGCCCGTGTTGCCGGTGCTCGCGTAGGTCAACGCGAGTGTCTGCGATCCGACGCCCGTGGCGAAGGTGCCGGCGAGGCTCGCGAAGGTCGTCGTGCTGCCGTAAACGATCGACTCGACTCCAATCGTGAACGTCACCGGCATCTGTCCCACGGTGAGCGTGCCATTGGTGAGCGTCACGCTGTAGTTGCCGGCGAGTCCCGTGCCG
>CAIXSC010000881.1 GCA_903921945.1 uncultured Planctomycetaceae bacterium | reverse complement strand
TTGAGGGCGACCGTCAAGCCGCTACTGGAGCTGCCCGACGAGCCTCCGTTTGAATTGCCGCCGAGCCGTAGGCCGGCCGAGGCCGCGCTCACTCCGATGGTAACGACAACGTTCGCCGTGTCGGGAATCAGCGATCCACCCTCGGCGGGCTCGGCAAACGAATAGCGGATATCCTCGATGCTGATACGCGGCTTCTGGATGCTCAGCCCGCTGCTCTTCAATTCCGACCCGTCGTTTCCTTGTGAGGCACCCTGCTTGGTATCCGCGGATAGACTGTATCCGGGTGACGTCATGCCGCTCTGGGTCGCCCATCCCCCCGACGCAAAGCTCGTCGAGATGTTTCCGATTTTGAACAGTCCCTCCGTGTTGGTCGGGGTTTTATCACGCATGTGATAGCGGAATTTGCGCGGTCCCATCTGTTCGACGTAGTCAATTTCCGCATCCGCAACGGCCGACCCGCTCAACGTGAACTCGGGATCCGAATCCAAAATGGACGCCGGATCGATCTCCTCGCCAGTCGGCGGCGTGAAAACCACGTCGATATAACCTTGACGATTCAGAACATCGGAATCGATCCTGCCGCCCAGGATATTCTCAAACGCGACGCCTGCCGCCGTCACACTTGATGCTCCGTCTCCGGTCTGCGGCGTGCCCCCCCAAGCCCCGCCGTAACTCGACGAACCGCCGCTCTCGGGATCCACATCCAAATTGGGCAGGTTTCCAGGGATGGTGTTGATCGCTACGCCATAGGCCGAAACGGTCTGAACACCCGCGTCGAGCAGCCTGAAACCATCCGATTTCGAAATGACGAAACGGGCTCGCCCGCCAATACCGAAAACCTCCGAGCCGCTCTGCAGCACTTTGAGCGACGCTTGGGAAATGTCGACCAGCGTATCGCCGCTCCGCAGCTTCGATGCGCTCATGGAGCCTGCGATCTCAAATACCTCGGCCGCTGTGATCGTGACCGTGCCACTCATCCCCTGAACATTCGCCGAGGTGGGGAAGGACACATTGACCGAACTGTTCCCCACCGGAATCGCTTCCGTAACCGCTTGGCCGGTCGCGTTCCGCTTCACCGCGACATCGCCGCTGATCGTCAAACCGGGCAATCCCGCGAAGGCGATCGTGCCACTCGCGCTGTACGCGTACTTCGATCCGCCATTCGAGGTGTAAATCACCATGCCCAGGCGGCCATTGGTGAGTTTCAAACCGAAATCGTCGCTTTCGCTGGTTGTTTCAGCGCCAGTGCCAAGAAGAGTCGAGACGTTTTGGGCACCGATCAGCAGCTTCGAGCCATCCGTGGCGCGGGAAACCGAGAAATCTCCCGAGAGGCTCACAAAGTCGGACGCGACCAGCGAAACCGTCCCGCCCACCCTGGAGACATTGGCCGCCAGATTCAATTGGCGCTCCACTGAGCCGACCTTGATTTGCCGTTGCACAGCGGCGCCCGTCGTGTTGCGCTGGACGCTCATGGCTCCGTCGAGTGTCAACCCGTCCACGCCTCGCAACGAGGCGTTGCCACTCATGTCGACCGCGTAGACCCGCGACCCGCCAACGCGGGTGATGTATCCCAGCAGGTTGCCATTCTCGACGCTAACGCCAATATCGTCGGCAATGCCATCGTTGCCTTGGTATCCCACAAACACCGACAAGCCGCTTGCGCCGATCAAGAACTCGTTCACATTGTTCGTCTTGGTGCTGACGAACGAGAAATCGCCAGTCAGCGAAGCAACCCCGATGTCAACCACCGCATGGCCTTGAATCTGGGTCACCTCGCCCATTTCGCCATCCATCGTCAACGTCAGGCCGTTGACGATCGACAACTGATTGCTTGCTGGCGAGTAGTCCACCACCAGCGTGGAAGACACAGCCGGCACGGCGGCGCGACTGTAACCGTTGGCGGTCTTGCTCAACATGGCCTTTTCGATGCTTCCAACGGCGGCGCCGGTCAACGTGTTGACGTCGGCCCCCGCCAGCGTCCCATTGAACGCGACTCGCAGCTCGCTGCCATTCCACGAAAGCACTGTGGCCGACGCTCCCGCCATCGAAACCAGCGCGGTATTGATTGCGGTCTGGACATCCGTGAGTTTCGCCGCACGAGGGATCCAATCGGTGGTGTACGTGGAGCCGCCATGGCTGAGCGACAGATTGAAACGGCCATCCGCCGACCCATAGTCGATCGCGACTCGCTGAACTTCGCCGATCCCGGCCTGGCCTTGCGAGACCGTTTCGGCGACGGCCGTCGCATAGGTCAATGTGGCCTCGACCACCTGAAGATCCGCGATATTGCGGTTCCCGCTGGCTCCCTGGAATTCGACGCGGAACACCGATTCGGCGCTGGTGGAACCGGCGACCGCCGACACGGTCACATTGCCGGCGCCGACCCCACCCAACGACTCGAGCGCGGATTGGATCTGGGCCGCCTGGGAAGTTAAGTCCGCGGCCAAACCAATCGGACTGGTCGATTCAGCGCCGATGGAAAGCTTGAATGTTCCGCTGGCAACGGGTGGAGTCGCATTGGTAAAGACTTGTAGGTTTTCCAGATTCTGCTTCGCCAGAGCGCCGGCGAAATCGATTTCCAACGTGGCGACTCCGTCTTGGTCCACGCGCGTGACGACCGCCGTCCCGCCAGCGTCTCCCCCTACGGCCGCCAGGGCAGTCGTAAGCGCGCTTTGGATTGCCGACGCCGTCGCCGCGAAAGACAAGCTCGCCGTCTTGTAGATCGCTCCATGGAATGGCAACGCCAATTGATAGGTGCCGGCATGCTCGCCGATCGCCAGCGTCACGCGTTGGCGTTCATTCGCCGAACCCGTCGCGGCGCGGGCGACTTGGACTGTGATCGTCGCGCTAAGGGTCGTGGCCGCCGCGGTGAAGAGATCCGGGTCGTTGCTGAAACGCGCGAAATACCGCTGCGACAACGTCGTCGAATCTTGATCGAACGAAACCGAGACATTGGAGTCGCCCGTGATCGCGGCGAGCGCCTCGCGCAGACGATTGCGGTTGGTCGTGATGTCGTTTTGGGCGAAACGAATGTCGCGGCTTACGCCGTTGTAGCTCACCCGATACGATCCGCTTGCGCCGTTGGTCGTGGTGATCGTAATGCTCTGCACCTCTCCGAGGCCCATGGCGCCAGCCGTCAACTGGGTGACCGTCGTGGCGATCTCGGGCGCTGGCTGCCGTGGCTTCAAGATTCGAAGCGTCTGCACTTCATTGACGCCGGCGCTGGCCGCCGACTCGTCTGTGGCGGTCACACTGCCCGACGTGGTCTCGGGCGTGGAAACCGTCAGCCCGTCGACATCTGTTCCGGCAAGCGTCCCGATGAAGGACAGGGCGACTCCGGTGGCCCGCGTTCCGGTAATCGAGATATTGCCAACGCCAATGCTGGCCATCGATTCCAAAGCGGTCCGTAAGGTGGTCACAATCGTGTTATCAGAGTCGTTCAAGCCAATTGTCGCGGAACCGGTCGAG
>CAIXSC010000880.1 GCA_903921945.1 uncultured Planctomycetaceae bacterium | reverse complement strand
GGGCTGCGTGACGAGTGCGCATCTGAGGGGGCACGTCACCAGAGCGGACAGCCCCTTGCCAGCATGGCGGCTGGCGAGAAAAAGTGCGGGAAACAGGACTTGAACCTGCACGACCTTGCGGCCACTAGGCCCTCAACCTAGCGCGTCTGCCAATTTCGCCATTCCCGCGAATTCATCGGCCGCGGGACTTATCCCGCGACGAGTTCAAAGTTTAGGCGAAGTTCAGCGGGCGTCAAGGTGACGGGAAAAAAGCGCGATTTTGCGATAGCCAAAAAACCTCGATTACCGATATCTTTCCCGACGGTCTCGATGACCAAGTTCACCCGCATCCATGGAAGGAAAGAGGGGACCTGTGGCGACCAACATCCACCCCACTGCCGTTGTCAGTCCATCCGCCGTGCTTGGAGATCGTGTGACGATCGGCCCCTTCGCGATCGTGGAAGACGGCGTCCGAGTCGGTGACGACTGTGTGCTCGCCGCTCGGGTCGTGGTCAAACGCGGCGTGGCGATGGGCCGGGACAATGAAGTCGGCGAGGGCGCGGTGATCGGCGGGAAACCGCAACACGCGAAGATCGGCAACATCTATGGCGGCGTCACGATTGGCGATAGCAACCGCTTTCGCGAGGCGGTGACGATCCATGCGGCCATGGACCCGAGTCGCTCGACGATGGTGGGCAACCACAACTTGTTGATGGTCAACGCCCATGTCGGCCACGACGCGGTGGTGGGAAACCACGCCATCATCGTCAACAACGTGCTGCTTGGCGGGCACGCTATCGTCGAAGAGCGGGCTTATCTGGGCGGCGCGGTCGCCGTTCATCAATTTTGCCGCATTGGCCGATTCGCGATGATTGGCGGCCAGGCCCACATCGTCCAGGACGTTCCGCCGTTCGTCATGGTCGACGGCGGCACCAGCCGGGTTGTCGGACTGAACCGCATTGGCCTCCGGCGGAATGGATTCTCCGACGACGAAATGAGCCAACTCAAGACGGCCTATCGTTTGATGTACCGCAGTGGACTTACGTGGACCGAGGTCATCACCACGTTACAGCAGAGCCACACCGAGGGTCCGGCGGCGCTGCTCGCCCCGTTCCTGGCCGCTGGCCGTCGCGGCTTCGTGCAAGAGCGTCGAGTGCCCCGCACCGCCACGCTCCGTATGCCGGATCGAATGGATGCCGACGAAGGCGATCAATCGCTTCGGCGGGTCGTCTAGCCTGCGATCTTCACGAGCGAAAACGCCCCATCAAGACCGTCAGGACCTGCTTGCACGCCGCCTCCATCTCGGAACCGAATCGGCGGCTGAATCAGTGCCAAGTCCTGAGCGTCGGTGATCAGTCTTCAAAACCACGTAAGACCTGAATCCCGCAAGTCACACCCATCACTCGCCAATCGATGCCGAGTGATTCCCGCGTGGTTGCTTCCCACCTTCCAGGCCACGCTTCCAACGCGGATGGGCATCTAACGCGGATGGGCAAGACAGATCGAGTTCACGGAGCGGTGGCGCCCGTCGTCGACAACAACGCCGCGGGCCGCGAACTCGGGTTCGTCGTCGGCGTCGAACTGGCAGCTGACGAATTAGCGGCCGTTGAACCGGCGGGCGTCGAACTGACAGGTGTCGAACTGACAGGTGTCGAACTGGCGGGCGTCGAACTGGCAGGCGACGACGGCGACACATTGGCGACCGAGCTTTCCGGGGACTCGCCCTCGATCGCGGGCGGTTCGTTCCACCGAGTCTTCGCCAGTTTCCGCAGGTCGCGACGTTTGTCCTTGGGCAGGAACTCGCGTTCGGTCAGTTCCGGGTCATACTGCGTCCATGTTTCCCGAAACTGCTTGGCGTAGATCTGCCGCAAAACGGGGCCGTCTTGCCAGCGAATCACGTAGCCGCCCGCCACATCGGGTCGCGGCAACTGGGCCGGCGTCTTTAGCAACCGCCACGCCCGCACTTGGAAGCGGCACTGCGTCGTGCACCAGTCGTAGAAAATCAACTGGTCGATCGCCGGCCGGCCGTACTCGTCGAAACAATGGTTCAGTTCGACCAAATCGACTCGCTCGACCGTCGCCTCGTCCCGAGGCGTCGAGGCTACAATCGCTGACAATGCGAGCAACAACGTTGTGGTTCCCACTGGCCCCTCCCCTCTCTCGTTCGGTGACCCGCGGCGTCCGATCCGGTCCGGACGTGCATTAGTGTTACTTATCGTGTGCCACCTCTACAAAAGCTAGCCTGATTCCACCATTTTTGTCCAGCACTCCGCGTGAATCGGCATTCAGTCGCGAGCAACGCCTGTTAGGAAAGCTGTAACGTCATGTCGAAACGTGAGATACGACTGAACCGCCGGGCCTATCTGCGGTCCACGACTTTACGGGTGGCAACGACGACCTTGGCCGCCTCTAATGTTCTCCGTTCGCCCGTAAAGGTTTGGTCGCAGTCGGGTTCGCCACCCGGTTCCACGGCCGCGGAACAGGGACCCGAACTAGCGCCCGCTGCCGCCGCCGCGGTGCGGCGAGGTGTTGGCTGGTTGCTGCGAGCCTTGCCACGGGAAGGCGGTTGGGGAACGGACATCGGTCAGCCGCCGGATATCGGCTGCACGGCGCTGTCCG
>CAIXSC010000879.1 GCA_903921945.1 uncultured Planctomycetaceae bacterium | reverse complement strand
TTGCGGCCCGGATATGGAACACAAATCGGCGCCGCGAGAGCCGATCGCGGCTTGCGGCCCTGCCGTCGCCTTCGGCTCGGCGGTAAACGAAAGTCCGCCTCGTCGATTGGCCACGATTGCGGCCCGGCGATTGCCCACGACTGCGGCCCGGATAGGGAACACAAATCGGCGCCGCGAGAGCCGATCGCGGGTTACCGGCCGGATGTCGTGCTGGGCGGCACTCCGAGACTCTTGCCGCCATCGATCGCGAGCGACGTGCCGGTAATGAGTTGCGCGGCGTCGCTGGCAAGAAAGACCACCGATTCGGCGATTTCTTCTGGCGTGACCATCCTGCCGAAGGCGCGGCACAGGGGACTGGCGCCAATGATTCGCTGTCGTAGATCTTCCGGGTCGGCCGCCAATTCGATTTCGCGGTCGATGATGCGAGTGTCCTGGACGGGGCCAGGACAGATCGCGTTCGCGCGAATCCGATCAGGGGAATGCGACAACGCGAGACACTGCGTCAGGGCAATCAGCGCGGCCTTGCTCGTCGAATACACCGGATCATGGGCGCGGGGCAGCAATCCCGCATTGCTGGCGATGTTGATGATCGAGCCGCCGCCGCGATTCTTCAATCGCGGGATGGCATGTTTGGAAGCGAGAAACGCCCCTTTGAGATTCGTGTCCAGGCACGCGTCCCACTCGGCCTCCGAGACATCCGGGATTTGCCGCACGAGCACGATTCCCGCCGAATTCACCAGCAGATCGAGTCCACCCAGATTGTCGGAAACCGCCATCAATTGTTCGATGTCGGCTTCTTTGCGAACATCGACCGGCACCATTCGAACTCGAGCGGCCACGAGCGGTTGTTCGGCGGCCGGGTCGAACCGCAGGTCGCCCGCGATCACCTGTGCTCCGGCGCGAGCTAACCTCAACGCGATGGCCTTTCCGATCCCCGAACCGCCACCGGTCACCACGGCAACCCGACTCGCCCATTCGTTCACGTGCCCATTCCCGGTCATGGTTTCACTTTCCGTTCGAGTTTGCGGGATCGATCCGCGGATGAACATGGCACCCGCGCGAGTCGAATGGGTGCTTGGTCGCTCCCGGGCCGCTATGGTAGCTACCTGCGTGGCGTACCGGGAGGGAGCAGTTTCCAGGACGCTCGAGCATCTGTGGGACTTGCGGCTCATGCCAAGCCGCAGCGCAAGCCGAAGTTCCACGGTGCGGCTCAAAACGCTCCGCCAACAAGGTGGTGATATGGATTACGCAACGGCGGAATACGCCTTGGCGGCTGGCATGCTTGTGACGTCCATGTATGGCATGGGCACGACGCTCACCGCTCGGGACTTCATCGATGTGGCCCGGTCGCCGCTCAGCTTGCTCGTGATCCTGGTAATGCAGTGGCTTGTGGCTCCATGTTTAGCGGTGCTGCTCGCCCGCATGCTCAATGTCTCGCCGGGGGTCGCCGCCGGCATGTTGTTGATCGTAGCGCTGCCCGGCGGTTCCTACACGAACCTCTTCACCTACCTTGGGCGCGGGAATGTGGCGCTGTCTGTGGCGGCGACCACCCTGTGTACGTCGCTGTGCCTCATCACGACGCCGCTTGTCCTGAAGCTATTCGGCCAAGGCTTGGATGTTCCGGCCGTGGTCATGCCCGCGCGGCTGATCGTCGCGGAAATCGGCTGCTGGCTGCTCGGGCCGCTCGTGGCCGGCATGGCGACCCGTCGTTTCTTTCCAACGGTCTACGCGACCGCGGGCCGCTGGGCGATTCGCGCGAGTTTGGCGGTAATGGCCGCGCTCTTCGCCACCTTGTTGGCCGCCGGCAGACTGGAATTGTTGAGCCAGGGCTGGCGAGCACCGCTGGCTGTCCTGCTGCTGGCCGCTGTTTCGATGTGGCTGACCTACGGCCTTTGCTTGCTCGCCCGCCGCTCGTGCCCCGACACGCTGGCGATCGCCATCGAAGTCGTGGTGCGCAACGGCAATCTGGCGTTGCTGTTGCAAGCGTCGCTGTTCGTACACCCCATCGCGACTCCGACTTCAGCGGCCTCGATTGCTGATCGCGGGACGGCGGTCGCGATGACGGTTGGCGTGTCGGCGGATGGCGTGTCGGCGGTTGGCGTGTTGTACGCGATCCTGGTCTACGTTTGTCTGTCCCTGGGAATCGCGTGTATTGAAGTGGCGGCCCACCGTCGTTCGTCGGGCGTCATTTACGGCCGAGCGGCCGGGGTGCGAACGCCGTCGTAAGACGGTACAACAACCGCTTTCCCAGGGAGCGGTTTCAACCATGGTGAATGTCTACGGTTACGGCGCGGTGGGCGACGGGAAGACAGACGATACGGACGCTCTGCAGCATGCCTTGGAATCAGGCGACGGCGTGCTGCGATTGAACAAGGGCACCTACCGGATCACTCGACCGCTGGTACTCGACTTGACCAAGCAAGGTTACGGAGGCGTGCGGGGCGAATCGGGCGCGTCGCGAATCGTGATGGCCGGTCCCGGACCGGCTCTCCGAATCCTCGGCGACCATCAAGGTTCCGCCCTGCCCCGTTCCGTGCAACCGCACACCTGGGAGAAGGAACGGCTGCCGATCGTCACCGCGGTGGAGATCGTGGGGGAACATCCCGAGGCTGTGGGCATCGAACTGCGACGCACCATGAAGTGCGTCATCGCCCAAGTGTTGGTCCGCCAGTGCAAACATGGCATCCACTTGGTCGAACGCAATCGCGATTTCATCCTGGCCGACTCGCATCTGTACGACAATCGCGAGATGGGCGTGTTCTTCGACGAATGCAACCTGCACCAGATTATCCTTCACGGCAACCACATTAGCTGGAACAAAGTCGCTGGCATCAAGTCGCTCAACGGAGACGTTCACAATCTGCAGATCGTCGGGAACGACATCGAATACAACAACATCACGGCCGGCAATTCGGGACCACGCCAAGCCGATCCCGCAACGCTGGCCGCGCACCATGGCGGCGCCGAAATCTGGTTTGAGGCGGTCAAAGGAGTCATCAGCGAAGTCACGATCAGCGGCAACACCATCCAAGCCACCGTGCAGCCGGGCGGCGCGAACATTCGTGTTGTGGGAGCGCCCGTCGAACGTTCCCGCTCGGCCGAAGACGATCCGCGTTCCGTTCCCGACACAGCCCACCTGATCAACATTACTGGCAATGTGCTTGGCAGCCAGTTCCGCGCAGTCGACCTGCGGCATGCCTCGCGAATCACCATCACCGGCAATTCGATCTACGATTCGGCCGATCTGTCGATTCGCGCCAGTCATTGCCAGGGGTTGGCGATCGGCGCCAACACCTTCGGCTGGCGCTGTGTCGACTCCGAGCCGCCCAAAGACGGGTTGCTGTTCGAAGACTGCGACAATGTCGCCGTCAGCGGCCTGGCCGCCGAGCGATTCTGCGCTGGCTCGCCCGCCGCCGGCGCGGCCGTCACCTTTCGCCGCTGCCGCGACTCGAGCCTCTCGGGGTCGCATATCCTCGACCCGCTCCATCGCGGCGTGGAACTCGAAGATTGCGTTCGCTGCCGAGTCGCTCAGAACACGATTGTCGACCGCCGCAAACAGCCGCGCATGGCCGAAGCGATTCGAGTCCTCGGTTCCGGCCGCGATAACATCATCGCCGATAATCTCGTGGGCGGTTCGAAAGGCGAGCCGATCCAGGCGGATCCCAAGACGGCGGTTGTTCGCGATAATCGAGTGGCGGCGAGTATCTGACGGTATGGAGCTTTCGCCACACAAACGGGTTCACGGTATCTAAACAGTTGAACGCATTCCGGACCGAACTCGGAACCGTTCAGGGGCTAGCCATCGTTCGAGGCCAGGGAAGCATTTCCGGCCTTCAAAGCATTTCAGGAAGACAGGCTTCTTGCCAGGAGATCTGAGGATGAAAAGCAATCGGCGAGTGTCACGAGGGGCCCATCGCCACCGGGTCGACAGCGAGCGGTTGACACATGTCGCTGAGGCCGAGGGCGAGGGCCTGGCGGCGGGTAGGACGAGCCGCCGTACCTTTCTCGGCGGAGCACTCGCTGGATCGGCGGCGATTGCCGGATCGGCGGCGATCGTGGGCGCGGGTGTTGTCGCTGGCGGTGGCAGTTCGGCGTTCGCGGCCGAATCGAGCCAGCCAACCGCTGGCGACGCGCTGTCCTTTTTCGTCATCGGAGACACTCATTATCTGGCGGATCGCGAGCAACCGACGCGGATCGATCCCCGCGCGGCCGAAATCTGCGGCAAGCTGGTGGATACGCTCAACCAGTTGCCGGGCACCGAGATTCCCGAATCGGCCGGTGGCGGGCGGGTCGGCCAACCCCGCGGCGTCATCCATGCCGGCGACGTGATCGACACGGGTGACAAGCAGGGCGGCGTGACGGGAGAAATGCAGCGCACGGAATGGGCCGCGTTCACTCGCGATTATGGACTGACCGGTCGCGATGGCCGCCTCAAGATTCCGGTGTATGAAGTGTGGGGCAACCATGATTCGCCGCATGGCAAGGGATACGCGCTCGACCAGATCGCCGTTCGGAACAAAACGCGTCCGGACGTGGAACACGTCTCAGCCAACGGCTTGCACTATTCCTGGAACTGGGGACCGGCCCACTTTGTCAATCTGGGGCTCATCGTGGGTGGCGACCGAACGGTGGCCCGCCGTCGCCGATATGCGGCGCTCGATAGCCTCGACTTCCTGGTCGCCGACCTGAAGGACAAAGTCGGAACCTCGGGACGGCCGGTGATCATCACGCACCATGTCGACATCGCTCGTTACACCGGCGCGTGCGATTTGGCCGTCGACGCGGGTTCGAAAGAATGGGATCCGTGCGACGTCCGCGCGTTCCATTCGGCGTTGAAGGGTTACAACATCGCGGCCATTTTTTACGGCCACACCCACGCGCGGAATGTGTTTCGCTGGGACGGCGAGTCGCCCAAGGCCGAGACCGGCATTCCCGTGTTCAACACCGATAACGCCAGCCATTTTTCAGGCAACGCTCAGGCGTTTTTCTATGTCGAACTGCGCGATGGGCGCCTAACGGTCCGCGAATACCAGACGAAGGATCGCTGGGCGACCGGCTTTTTCACTCCCCAAACCTGGACCGCGCCGGTGGCCACGTGAAACCGCGTTCCCGCAGTGACAAGTCGCCCTCCGGCTTGATGCCCTATGTCTTCTTGAACCCGGACGGCACGCAGGAAACGGGGCTGGTTGTGATCGTCGAGCACGGCACGGGCGTGCGGTACGCGCAGCAATGTGGCGGGATTGCGACGGAGATTCGCGCCATCGAAGGCTTCCTGGTGCCCGTTGGCGGCCCCAGCGCGGCGAAAAAGGTCTACCAATGGTTCTGGAAACGCTTTGCCGGCCACTGTTCCACCGGCGAAGTCGAATGGAGAGAGGAACTCATCGCCGAACTCGCCACGCTCATCGCCACGATTCCTTGCTGGCTAACGCGTTCGAACGGCAAAGACGAACGCCACAAACTGGAACTCAATGTGGCTCGGATCGATGAATGCGTCGAAGCCTGGATCCCGGTCCTCACGCCCTACGGTCCTGGAATCCTGACACTCGACAATTCGGACTGAACCCCATTCCCAACCGACGCCTCGAACGGCGAAAGCCGAAGTTTTTCAGCGGTCGCGGTGGGGAAGACAGCAGGCAACGGTGACACGCATCTTTTGTCTCCGTTTACCGCCAATACCATTCGAGATTTCATAAACTGATGCGGATTTTGATGTTACGTCACCGGTTTGGCGTGACGTTCAGAGTCCGATCGTCAGCGTTGCGACGAGTGGCATGTTCCCCTGGCAGACAAGCGGACGCGGCCATCGGTGGACCACGAAGCACACGAAGCACACGGGGAGCACGAAGCACACGGGGAGCACGAAGAGCTAGGAGAACGAAGCGTTTGATGCCAACTTTTTGTCCCGGCCCAAGGTGCCGGTGAACCTCGATCGCACACCCGG
>CAIXSC010000878.1 GCA_903921945.1 uncultured Planctomycetaceae bacterium | reverse complement strand
GCTGGGGGTGGTCTGCATGCAGCAACCACAGATCGCTCAGGGAAACTACGTCTGGCTGATTGCCTTCGGCAGCTCCTTTTGGAGTGCCATCGCGCTCCTTGGCCTCCATCGGCTCGGCGGGCTCGACACGCGGGCTGTGGTAGCGCATTTCTCAGCCGTGTCGATGATCGCCTCGTCGTTGGCCTGGGCCCTCTGGCCGACGCTCGCTCAGCCGGCCGCGGCTGCGGCCGCGGCGAAGCCCGCAGCCGGTCCGCTTGAGTGGTCGTGGTCGCTCGTTGGCCTTTTGCTGCTGGTGGGCGTGACCGCGACCATTGGCCAACTGTTCCTGACCAAGGCGTTCGCGACCGGTCATCCGGGACGAGTTTCGGTGGTGGGACTGTCGCAAGTCGGGTTCGGAATGTTGCTCGAACTTCTGTTTCGCGGCCGCAACTTCAATTCGCTGACCGTGGTCGGTATCGTGTTGGTCTTGGCCCCGACCGCGTGGGTCATGCTCCGAGAACGGCGTCCCGCTGTTCCGATCGATCCCTAGGTTTCCGCGAATGCAATGGCGAAGTTCGCGAGAAAGGATCTCCGTGTATGTCCCTGCTTCACCGCTCGAGTCGGCGAGGACGCTGGTTGTGTCGTGGCGTTATGAAGTCGATTGCCAGCGGCTGTTGCGGCGCGTTGGCCCTGGCGGTCGGCACGGCCGATGCGACGGTTTACGGCCGGTGTGTCAGCAGCGTTGTGGATTCCCAGCCAACGTGCGCGGTGAGCGAAGAACGGCCGGATGCGTCGCCCGATTTCAAGTCGCTGCTGGAGGACATCCGGAGCGCCGACCAGTCGCGGATTGACCGCGCGGCTTTGGCGTTGGAAGAACTGGGGCCGCGGGCGGCGGCGGCGGTTCCGGAACTGGCAGTCGTTTTGGATGCGGACCGTCCCGAATCCCGGCGGCATGTTTTGGCCGTGTTGCGGGCGATCGGGCCGGCGGCCGCGCCTGCTGTGCCAGCCATTCGCCGCAAGCTAACGCATGCTGATTTCCACACGCAGTATTGGGCTTGTCGGGCGCTGGGAGCGGTGGGACCGGCGGCGAAAGACGCGGCTGGCGATCTGCGACAACTCTTGGGACGTGATGTCGTCGCTTCGGTCCGACGAAACGCGGCGACCGCGCTTGGCCAGATCGGTCCGGAGATCGGAGCCGACTCCATCGAGGCGTTGATTGTGTCGCTCCGCGACTGGTCGCAGCCGGTGCGGGTGGAGGCGGCGTTGGCGCTTGGAAACCTCGGAAAGGCCGGCACGGCCGCATTGCCGGAACTCCGTTTGGCACTGACGGACACACGTCGCTCGATGAAACCGGCCGCGGCGGTCGCCCTCTGGCGAATCACTCGGAAAGCCGAACCGCTTCTGCCGGTGTTGGTCCGCGAACTGCAGGTCGGCGATTTGCCGTCGGAAGTGGCGGCGGCGTTCGCGGCCTTCGGCGCGGAGGCTGCTCCCGCCGTGCCCGAATTGCTGAAATTGCTGGACAGCGACAATCCAGAGACGCAGATGAGCGCGATGGAGGCGCTGGGGCACATCGGTCCGGCCGCCGGAGCCGCGCGCGAACGTATTGCCAAGCTGTCCCAAGACCCCGAAGAGGAAATCGCCGAAGTGGCGAAGGCGGCGTTGGAGAAGATCGCGCCGAGCGAACGACCGCCGGCCGCGAAGGACGCGAAGTGAGTCCGCCGAGTGCCGTGAGCGGTGGTCCGGGCACTCGGCGGCTTCTTCGGCCCGAGCTATTTCTTGCTGGCTTTCTTGGCCGCTTTCGCCTTGGGAGCGGCTTTCTTGGCGGCGGCCTTTTTGGCGGGCTTCGGCGCCGATTTCGGGGCCGACTTCGCCGATGACTTGGCGTTGTCGGACGTCGATGCGGCGGTTGATTCCGCAGCGGCGGACGGCGATGAACCGAACGCGATTGAGAAATTGTCTCCGTACTTCTTGGACGGGGCGCTACGCACAATCGGACCGCTCATACCGTGACCTCTCCCGGGAAAACCATGATTCCAAGCCGCGCTCGCGCGAGCGTCGCGACGGTCTTCGTCGCGTCCTCTTCCCGCGCCCTATAACAGTAGAGTAAGCGTGAGGCTTGTGTCTCGCGGACCTGTTCCGCTCAACCCGCGAAAATTCTAAACCTGCAGAGGCGTGACTGCCAAGTGAGTTGTCCATGAATCAGCCGCCGTACGACCCGCGTTATCTGGCGGGCGTTCGCCATTTCAACGACTGCGACTTTTTCGAAGCCCACGAGGCCTGGGAAGAACTGTGGACGGACTACCAGGGACCATCCCGAAAGTTTTACCAGGGGCTCATCCAGGTCGCGGTCTGCTTCCACCACTTCGGCAACGGCAATACCCGCGGAGCCATTAAGCTTTACCACACCAGCCGCGCCTACCTTGAGCCTTATCGGCCTCGCTACGAAGGCGTGGACGTCGAGAAGTTGCTGGACGAAATGGCCGTGTGCTGCCGCGACCTCCTGGCCGCCGACGCCAAGTTCCCGTCCATCGCGATCGTCCCCGATTTGATCCCGGAGATTCATCTCGACCCACCGCCTCCCGCGCAGTCGGGCGCCTGATCGTCCGCCCGGGCGGCCGCGTAACCGGGCGCCTGCCAAACCGCGTGGGCTACCGGTTCCAAGAGCGCCCGGCGTTCCGGGCACTACCGCCCCTGAGGCACGCTGTCTAGGATACGACCATGAGTTCCAACGAAGATAAACCCCATGGCGTGCCCGTCCCGAAAGACGCTTCCGCGACGAATTCCGTCGACCATGAGCGGATTCAGCGGGCGGTTCGAGAGATTCTGCTGGCTGTCGGAGAAGATCCTGACCGGGAGGGGCTCGTCGAGACGCCCGCCCGAGTCGCTCGCATGTACGCCGAGATGTTTTCAGGGCTCCGCGAGGATCCCCGGCGGCATTTGAAAAAGGTGTTCACCGAACGGTACGACGAAATCGTGCTCGTCCGCGATATCCAGTTTCAAAGCATGTGCGAGCACCACTTGCTGCCGTTCATGGGCAAAGCCCACATCGGTTACGTGCCGGCTGGCAAGGTGTTGGGGTTGAGCAAGCTGGCGCGGCTGGTCGAGGCCATTTCCCGTCGTCCGCAGGTCCAAGAGCGAATGACCGAGCAGATCGCGACGATGATGGTCGAGGAACTCTCGCCGAAGGGAGTCGCGGTGGTCGTGGAGGCCGAACATTCGTGCATGGCGCTACGCGGCGTTCGCAAGCCGGGAAGCCGGTGCGTCACGTCGGCCATGAAAGGGCTCTTTCGCGACAACCTCTCAACCAGGGCCGAGGTGATGCATCTGATTTACGGCGATCGCCGCTAGGCGGTCGACTTACCAGGCGGCGGTGGTCGTGGTCGACATCCTACGTATTTTGATTCAGTTCGTTTTCCGCGTGACGTTCGGGATGGCGTTGGCGATGGGGACCACATCGCCTCTACTGGTCACGAGCGGCTACTTCCAAAAACACCTCTGGGTGTTGATGGGCCTGAACACGTTGGCCGCGTTGGCGGTTTACTCCAGCCGATCGCTGGGAGCCGCCTGGGCCACTCCAGCCGTGATGTGGTTGGCCGCGGCCCTGGGCTTCGCGTGTTACGCGGGCTCCGTCTTGTGGCTTTACGAGTGTCGCAGGGCGGGACGCTGGCTGCTGTACGCGGTCGCGTTGGTCGGATTGGTTTCGGGCGTGTTGGCGACGGTTCCGCCGACGGCAACGCTGCGCGCGGTAATGTGGCGAGCGATGGCGGCGGTGGATGTGGCCAGTGGCGGATTGGTTCTCGGCGCGACGCTGGCGGCCATGTTTCTCGGCCATTGGTATTTGAATACGCCGACCATGGAGTTGCGTCCGCTTCGTCGGTTGCTGCTTGTGATGCTAGGGGCGGTGGTGGCGCGGGGCGTTTTCGCCGCCGCTTCGACATGGTTGCGAGTGTCCACGGCCGAGCAGGCGATGGCGACCGAGTTTTGGCTGTTTCTCTCGTTGCGGTGGCTGGCGGGCATCCTGGGCGTCTTCGGAATGGGCTGGATGGCTTGGGAGACGCTAAAGATCCCCAACACGCAAAGCGCGACCGGTGTGTTGTACGCGGGTGTGATTCTGGCGTTTATTGGCGAACTGACCGCGCAGTTGCTGTCGGCGGGGCGGTTGTTTCCGGTCTAGGCGAGTAGGCGGCGAAGACGGCGAACTTTCGAGGCGACCATGATTCACTTGGCCTACTGTTGTCCGCATTGCGACGCCCCGATCAACACCACGATCGATGCTGCCACGGAACGTTTGGATTGCCCCAAGTGCGGACACGCGTCGCTGGTGCCCGCGGGCGCGGTGGCCGACGATCGCGTGCATCGCTGTGTGGTTTGTCCAAGCACTGATCTGTACGTGCGCAAAAACTTTTCCCAGCGGGCCGGGGTGACGCTCGTGGTGATCGGCATGATCGTCAGCTCGATCTTTTGGTACTACCGGCAAATCTATCTCACTTACGGCAGTCTGTTCGCGATGGCGTTGTTGGATGTGGTGCTGTACTTCTCCTTGGGGAATCTCCTGCAATGTTACCGCTGCCAGGCCCAGTACCGCGGCATGGCGGAGTTGGACGACCAGCAGCCATTCGATTTGGAAACGCACGAGCGGCATCGCCAACAGGCAGCGCGACTGGCCGATGCCGGCCGACGATAACCTCACGCGTCCCGCGAACCTTGACGAGCTCCCGCGATGGATTCAGAGCGCGAACGCATCCAAGCTGATCTTCGCGGCCTGTTGCAAGGCGAGGTCCTCTGCGACGACGCGCATACGCAGTTGTATGCGGGCGACGCCAGCCTCTACGAGATTCGGCCGCTCGGTGTTGTCCGGCCTCGGCACACGGCCGACGTCGTGGCGGCGGTGAAGTACGCCGCCGAGCATCACTTGCCGATTCACGCTCGTGGAGCCGGTTCCGGCTTGGCCGGCGAATCGCTCGGTCCGGGCCTGGTAATCGACTTTGCCCATTCGATGCGGCGCATTGTCGAGGTGCGCGACAACGTAGCGCGGGTGCAGCCGGGCGTCGTTCACGCGCAGCTGAACCGAGCCCTGGCGCCGCGCGGCTTGCTGTTTGGCCCCGACCCGGCCATGTCCACGGTCACCACGATGGGCGGTGTGCTTGCGATCAATGGCGCCGGCAGCCATTGGCTTCGCTACGGCTCGGCCAGGGAACGGGTGGAGAGCCTGCAAATGGTGCTGGCCGACGGCACCATCGTCGAGGCGGGCCGGCATCCGGTGAACGACGAAGTTTCCCATGCTGGTCCCGATGGCGAAGCTGACGGCCCGAGCGCCCGTTCGCGAACCGCCTCGCCATCCCTGGCGCCGATCGCCAGCGGTCGTGGCCCAGCGCACCATCATGCGGACATCCACAACGACGGTGCCTCTTCCGCCGGAAATCTTGCCCTGGCGGGTGCAACTCGGGATTCCGGGACTGAATTCGCGGGTTCGCGGTCCCGGTTGGATCTGATCGTTGGCGAGTTGACGCGGTTGATCGGCCGCGAGTCGGCGGTGATTCGGGCGCATCGGCCGCGGAGCCTTGTGAACCGTTCCGGCTACCACCTGTACGACATCTTGCATTCCGGTCACTTGGATTTGGCGCGAATGCTGGTCGGTTCCGAGGGCACCTTGGGGCTGATTACCGAAGCCACCGTGCGACTTGATCCACTGCCGCCGTTTCGCGGTGTCGCGTTGTTGTTTTGCGATCGGCTGGAAGCGGCGGCGAGGGTCGCTTTGGAAGCCGCGAAGCTCGGCATGAGCGCGTGCGATTTGCTCGACCGGCGATTGTTGAGCATCGCGCGGGAACTGGACGATGGCTTTGGGACGTTGATCCCGGTGGATGTCGAAGCGATCGTGCTTGTGGAACAGTCCGGCGACGACCCGCGGCGGATTCGCGACGACTTGCGTCGCGTGATTGACCGCGTGCAAAAGGTCCATTCCTGGGCGTTCGACAGCCGGTTGGCGATGGAGGCGGACGAGGTCGACTTTTTTTGGCGGCTGGCGACGCAGGTGGTGTCGCGGCTTTACAGTTTGCGCGGTCCAACACGGCCGTTGCCGTTCGTGGAAGATTTCGCGGTGCCGCCGGAAGAGTTGCCCGATTTTTTCCCCCGGTTGCAGCAGGTCCTGAAGACGCATCAGACCACAGCCACCGTTTTCGGCCATGCCGGCCACGGGCAACTGCATATCCGTCCGTTTCTGGATATTCAAAATCCAGATGATGTGCGGCGGATGCCGTTGTTCGCGGCCGATCTTTATCGCGAGGTGCTGGCGGTCGGTGGCACGATCAGCGGCGAGCACGGCGACGGGCTGTCGCGAAGTTGGTTTGTGCGCGAGCAGTACGGTCCGTTGTATTCGGTGTTTCGCTCGGTTAAGAATCTTTTCGATCCGCTCAATGTGCTCAATCCGGGGAAGGTGGTCGCGGATGCCCCTCAGCCCTTGATCGCCAATCTGCGGTCGGTCCCCGAACAGGTGCCGAATCTGGTGCGTTTGGAGCTGAACTGGGACCAGGACGAACTGTCGCAGGCGGCATTGTCCTGCAACGGCTGCGGCCACTGCCGGTCGACGCAAGATGAAGTCCGGATGTGTCCGATTTTTCGGTTCGCGCCGCGCGAGGAAGCGGCGCCGCGCGCGAAAGCGAATCTGGTTCGCGCCGTGCTTGCGGGGCGACTGCCAACGTCCGAAATGGGCGGCGAGGCGTTGAAAGCGGTGGCCGACCTGTGCGTGAACTGCCACCAATGCCGCTCGGAATGTCCGGCGAATGTCGACATTCCCAAATTGGTTTTGGAAACGAAGGCGCAGTTCGTCGCTCAGCGCGGCTTGCCGTCATCGGATTGGCTGCCGACACGCCTCGACACGCTGGCTTACTGGGCCGGTTGGCTCCGGCCGCTCACCAATTGGGCCCTGGGGAACGCGCAGGCCCGATGGCTAATGGATAAGCTGTTCGGGCTGGCCCAGGGGCGAAAACTGCCGCGACTCGCGTCACGCAGTTTCCTGCGAATCGCCGCCCGCAATCGCTGGACGTCGCCGCCTCGCCACTCGGGCCCGCGAGTGCTGTACTTCGTCGACACCTACGTCAATTGGTTCGACCCGCAGCTCGGAGAGGCTGTCGTCCGTGTGCTCGACCACAATGGCGTGGCGGTGTTCGTGGATCCCGATCAGGAATCGTCGGGGATGCCGACGCTCACGGCGGGCGACATCGAACGGGTCAAAGGCCAGGCGCGGCGGAACATCGATCGGCTCGCCGAAGCCGTGCGGCAAGGCTACACGATTGTGACCAGCGAGCCGTCCGCCGCCCTCTGCCTCTCCCGCGAATACCCCAAGCTGTTCTCCGACGACGATACGCTGCTGGTCGCGAAGAACACCGTCGACGTCGTCGCCTATCTGTGGCGGATGCACCAAGCCGGGAAGCTCGAGCTCGATCTCCGCCCGCTGCCAACCACCGTCGGTTACCATCAGCCGTGCCATCAGCGGGCGCTCTATAGCGAGCCGGTCGGCGCGCAGCTCTTGCGTTTGATTCCCGGCGTGACCGTCCACCCGCTCGACGCGGGCTGTTCCGGGATGGCCGGCGTCTTCGGACTGAAACGCGCTAATTACCGGGCGAGTTTGCGGGCGGGCTGGAACATGATCACAGCGCTGCGCCGTCCATCGTTGATCATCGGCGCCTCCGAGTGCAGCGCGTGCAAATTGCAAATGGAGCAGGGGACCACCAAGCCGACTGTCCATCCGCTTAAAATGCTGGCGTTGGCCTACGGACTGATGCCTGAACTGGCTCGCAAACTGCAACAGCGCGGCGAGCCGCTCCGCGTCACTTAGAGGATCCGCCGTGAAAATCCACATTCGTGTCTTCGCCGGACTGAAAGAACGCCTGGGCGGCGATCGCGTGGAGCTGGAACTGCCCGCCAACGCCACCGTCGCGCAAGCCCGATTGGCCTTGGCGGAAGCGTTTCCCGCCGCCGCGCCGCTTGTGCAGCGTGCCCTCTTCGCCACCGACTCCGATTATCTTGCTGACACCACCCTTGTGCCCTCCACCGGAGAGCTCGCCTGCATTCCGCCCGTAAGTGGCGGTTAAAGAACACGCCACCATGGTTGAGTTGGTTCGCGAAAAAATCGAATCCCAGCGGGTGCTCGACGCTGTCGCCTCAACGGCCGCAGGCGCGGTGGTGCTGTTCCTCGGCACCACGCGCGAATGGACCAAAGGCCGTCGAACCCTATGGCTCGATTACGAATGCTACGCTGAGTTGGCGCATCGAAAGCTGGAAGAGTTGGAAGCGGAAGCCCGCCGTCGCTGGCCCATCGTCGAGTGCCGCATCGTCCATCGCCTGGGCCGTGTCGACCTTGCCGAAGCCAGTGTCGCGGTCGCTGTCAGCTCGCCCCATCGGCGGGACGCCTTCGAGGCGGGCCAATGGTTGATCGACACCTTGAAAGAAGTCGTCCCGATTTGGAAACAAGAGCATTGGGAAGATGGTTCCGCCGAATGGATCCATCCGAGTGTCTGAACCGGCCGACGTGCCTCGCTGACTCCAGCGATCGTCTGGTTGCTTCATGATCGCGACACCCCGAAGTATCGCCTGTTGAAACCGAGAGCCATGACGTACGAACCGCAACTCGTAACGCTTGCCAAGCCATCCACGACCCCCGCCGCGTCGGACGCGTCCCAAGCTTCCGTGTCGATTGGGGCATCGACGTCGGTCGGCTCATCGACGTCGGTTGGCTCATCGATGTCGGTTGGCTCATCGACGTCGGTCGGCTCATCGACGTTGGTCGGCTCATCGACGTCGGTTGGCCCCGCGACGTTGGTCGGCCAGCGGCTCATTGACCGTTTTGGCCGGCTCCACACAAGTTTGCGGGTAAGTGTGACCGACCGCTGCAACATTCGCTGCTTCTACTGCATGCCGAATGAAAACATCCAATTCCGGCCGCGGGAGGAACTGCTGACGTTCGAGGAGATCGAGCGGTTCGTGCGGGTCAGCGCTCGACTTGGGGTAAGGAAACTTCGGCTCACAGGTGGCGAACCGCTTGTTCGACGAGACGTGCCGGCTTTGGTCGCGCGTCTTTCGGCGATTGCCGGCATTGAGGAAATCGCGCTGACGACGAACGGTATTTTGCTGGAAGAGCAGGCCGTCGCTTTGAAGGCGGCGGGGCTCACGCGACTGAACATCAGTTTGGACGCGATGAGCGAATCGACGTTTCAAAAGATCGCGCGGCGCGAGGGGCTGGACCGGGTATTCGCCGGTATCGTCGCCGCCCGTGCCGCCGGCTTCCGCCGCATGCGTTTGAACGCCGTCGCGATTCGCGGCATCACGGAAGAGGAGATCGTGCCGCTGGCTCGCTACGCTCGCGAGCAGGAATGCGAACTGCGGTTTATCGAGTTCATGCCGCTTGACGCCGAGCAGCGATGGGATAGTAGCCAAGTGCTTACGGGCGAGGAGATACGTAGGCGGCTCGAAGCGGAATTCGGGCCGCTGCGCGAGGCTCCTCGCCCCGATCCCAGCCAGCCGGCGTGCGATTACGAGTTCGCGGATGGTGTTGGCGGGATCGGGTTTATCAATCCGGTGAGCCAGCCGTTTTGCGGCGACTGCAACCGGTTGCGGATCACGGCCGAAGGCCAGATTCGCAACTGCCTGTTTTCGACGGACGAATGGGATGCCCGCGCGTTGCTGCGCGGGGGCGGTGACGATGAGCAGCTTGCCAACCTGATCGTCGACTGCGTGGCGGCCAAGAAGGCTGGACACGGGATTGACTCGCCCGAGTTCATTCGGCCTGAACGTTCGATGTACCAGATTGGCGGGTGAACGCATGGACGGCGGAATCGCGCCACCACCCAGGCGTCATGATACGGCGCCGCGTCGCATCTATTTGGACAACGCCGCCACGACGTGGCCCAAACCGGAATCGGTTTGGCACGCGATAGACCGGTATCAACGGGACAACGGCGCGTCGGCGGGCCGCGGCGCTTACGGACATGCGCTCGAAGCCCAACGGGTTGTGATGGAAGCGCGTCGGGGCGTGGCGCGGCTGCTGAACGCGAGGGAGCCGCGGCGAGTGGTGTGGGCGGCGAACTGCACCGACGCTCTCAATCTCGCCATTCATGGCTACCTGCGTCCGGGATGCCATGTCGTCGCCACGGAGAACGAGCATAACTCGGTCTTGCGACCGCTGCGTTGGTGGAGCGATCGGTGCGGGGTGCGCGTCTGTTTCGCCCCGGTCGACGCGGCCGGATTTGTGCGTCCATCCACGCTTGCCGGTTTGCTGCGGGAAGACACGCGGTTGGTCGTTGTGAACCATGCCTCGAATGTCACCGGCGCTTTGCAACCGCTTGCGGAATTGGCTGCCGTGGTCGCGGCGCACGACCGCGCGGCATTGTTGGTCGACGCGGCTCAAACGCTTGGTCAGGTCCCATGGGAATTGGAAGCCGATTGCCGGGTCATGATTGCCGCCGCGGGACATAAGAGCTTGCTGGGACCGCTCGGCACGGGACTGCTTTACATCGGCCCGGGTTTGGAAGATGAACTCCTGCCAACGCGACAAGGCGGCAGCGGCACGGACAGCGAGCGGGAAACGCCTCCTGATTCGCTACCGGAACGCTTTGAGGCTGGCAATCTGAATGTCCCGGCGCTCGTGGGCCTCATCGCGGGACTCGACTACATCCACCAACGCGGCGTGCCCGCGATCGCGGCGCACCATCGGGAATTGTCGAACGCTTTGCGCTCGGGACTGTCCGCGATCCCCGGCGTTCGCGTCTTGGGGCCCACGACCGATTTACCCAGCGTCGGCGTTGTCAGTTGTTTAATTGACGGCTTTGACCCGCACGAGATGGCGGCGATTTTGGACGCGGAGTTTGGCATCGAAACGCGTGCCGGATTGCACTGCGCGCCACGCATCCATGGTGCCTTGGGGACTCGCGAGCGGGGCGGAGCCGTCCGCTTCAGTATCGGTTTCGCGACGACGTCGGCCGACATCGAAACCACGCTTGATGCTGTCCGAGCGATTGCCGGCTGATCCCCGCGACGCGGTTCCAGGGGCCGGTTACGGGGTGGATCGGCCAACTCAGCGCCAGCCGTCGGTTTGCGGCGATGGCCAGAGGATCGCGTGCGGATGACTTGTTGGAGGTGCCTGTTCGCCACCTCCCAGGTCATCCATCGGAAAAAATCTGTGGTCTTTTTGTATTACCCGGGAAAAAATCGTTGTCCCTCTGGCCAAAACACAGGGGTGATGCCATTAATAAATCTCGTGCGTGGGGCACGGCAATTGATGGGAAGGATTCTTCACCATGCCCAGGCGTGCCCGGAAGCGTATTATCGATGAGTCTCGCGTTGGTACTTATCATTGCAGTAGTCAGTGCGTTCGGCGGAGTTCTTTCCGCGATCGCACGGCGGGCGGATTGGATTTAAGCCACCGTCAGGAATGGATCGTCCAGCGTCTGAGGGTGCTCGCGCTGCTCTTCACGATCGACATCCTCGATTTCGCGGTTGTGGACAACCAGTTCCACGTGGTGCTTCGCAATCGACCCGACCTTGCTGGCAAGCTATCGCCGGAAGATGTCATGCGTCGCTGGTTTCGGCTATCGCGACGAAGCTTCGAGCTTCAAGCGGTGATCGACAACAAGCGGATCAAGAAGGAGCTGGCCAAGCGCGGATGGTTGGCGGAGCTGCGACGGCGCCTCAGCAGCATAAGCTGGCTGATGATCATGCTTAAAGAGCCGATTGCCCGCGCAGCGAACGCGGAAGATGAGGTTCGCGGCCATTTCTTCGCCGAGCGATTCAGTTCTGAAGAATTGACGGACGGCGAGCAGCGTTTGGCGACGAGCTTGCAGATCAATTCCCTGCCGCTGCGCATGGGGGAGGCAAAGGACTTGTCGAATTCGCAATTCACTGCGGCCTACGCGCGGCGTCAGGGAAAAGGCGACTGGTTGGCCATCGAACCGATGGAGGAGGGTTCGCCACGCACGGCCGACCCGCTCTCGACGGAAGAAGCGGCCGACACAACCGACGCCGGCAAGCCCACCGACGAAGCTCAAGATTCGGTATCGCACGACGCGGCGACAGTGGTGATTGTGGGAAGCCTGGATATCGCTTCCGAGGACCTGAATTCGGAAGCGATCAAAAACAAGTCGGCGCTCTTCAATCGATTGCCCTTCGAAGTGTATATGGATTGGCTCGCTCGCAACATCGAGCCCGCCAAGAAGAGCCCAACGCTAGAAATGGCTGTGTTGAACCTGCCGGAGCAATTGCCGTCGGCTTGGCGGTCGTATGGCTTGGACGCCAAGAACTGGACGGAAGCGGTGCGGGTCATCGGGCGCCGCTTTCGCTGGTTCGCGGCTGTCGCCGCCGCGATGCGCCGCGATTGTCGACGCTTCACGGCGGATTCAAGTCCGCCGACGGCCTAATCGAGTCGGCAGGCTCGGTGGCGGTCTCGCAGCTTGGTCGGATGGGATTTCGACCTGTAGCCGGAGCGGGCGAGGGCTCCGAGCTCGCATCTGGCCGCTCGCAACCGTTGTCTGCGTAGGAGCGTAGTGCCCGTGAAAAAAGCTGTCGAACGACAGCGATGGGGTTTGCTGCGCGCGTATCGACATGGAAACCGGAAAAACGGCGCCCAAAACCCTTCTTGTGGAGGGTTTGTCGTGAATGTGGGCTGACTTTGGTGAGTTGGCGCTGCGTTCTCACCGATTCTGGGGCTTTCGGCTCGGGAGACGACGCGGGTTTTCGGCCTTACTGCGAGCAAATGCTCGCGCGCTTTGGGCCCGCGCAGCCGAGTCAGGACATTCAAAAAACATCCGTAGACTGTCCACCCTGGGTTTTGGAAATGCCAGTTGCTGGGTAGGCGAATTCTGCGCCGGGTTTTCGCTCGAAAGTGAGATTCGCAACCTTTGGCGGTCGAAGGCTTTCGGACTCGATGGCACGGAGTGGTCGTCCATCTCGGTGAAGGCTGCACCTACCACGATCGCCGTTCTCTTACGCACAAATTCCGGAAGAAAAAACGGCATGAAGATCGGTGCTGGGATCGGTATCCGCAAATCGGGCATGAGCGGTAGACAGTCTTACGGCTATCGACGAGCGGCTGGGCGGCCGGCGCGACCGCGTGCTCAGTCAGTTTGCCTGCCGGCCTGCCGGCAGGTAGTCCGGCAGTCAGTCCGGCAGTCAGTCCGGCAGTCAGTCCGGCAGACAGTCCGGCAGACAGTCCGGCAGTCAGTCCGGCAGACAGTCCGGCAGTCAGTCCGGCAGTCAGTCCGGCAGTCAGTCCGGCAGTCAGTCCGGCAGTCAGTCCGGCAGGTAATCCGGCAGTCAGTCCGGCAG
>CAIXSC010000877.1 GCA_903921945.1 uncultured Planctomycetaceae bacterium | reverse complement strand
GACGGCGACGCTGAAGATGGGCATTTGCTCGTACCATGCCCGGAACTACGGTAAGTGCTTCCAGGTCATGCGGGATGTGATTGAAAAGTTCCCGGTGAGCGCCGAGGTCAACGAGGCCTACTATTACATCGGTCTGGGACACTTCCAGTTGGCGCATTACAGCCGAGCGATCGCCGCCTTGGAACGCGTTGGCACGACGCTGTCCGGCGACGATGCCCAGACCGTCAAGCTGGAGGCCGGCAAGCGATTCTTTGTGAAAATCGAAGATGCCGACCTCGCCGTCCTCGAACCGGGCCAAGCAGTGCGGGTTCGCTGCCGGGTGTCGAGTGGCGACGAGGAGATTTGCGACTGCTTCCCGGTTGGCCGCAATGTGCGGTTGGTTCTCGGGTCGATCCCCACGCAACTCGGCAAAGCCAAGTCTGGCAACGGAATGCTCGAAGTGCGTGGCGGGGATAAAGTCGAAGTGACCTACGTCGACGAACATACGGCGGACAAAACGCTCAACAAATCGGTCGACCGCGAAGTGCAAGTTGTCGGCAACGCCTTGGTCGCGGTGACCGACGGAGCGTTTTCGGAGACGTTACGCGGCGTGGTGCTCGGCAAAACCGTGAACCTCCGCGTGACCGATGCCGACCGCGATGTGTCCGACGATGCCGACAAGATCGTGGCGGCGGTCGAAATCTACCGCCAAAAGACCGATCAGGAACTGGAGGCCGAGGCGGCCGCCGCGCTGGCCAAGGGCCAAGATGTGGTCACGGACGAGGCGGGCCAGCCCAAACTCGACAAATTCAAGTTGATCGACCGCGTTGAGGTGACGTTGGTCGAGGCGCCGCTGACCGATGCCGTCGCGGCCGCGCGGGCCGCTGCGTCGGATGCGGCCGCGTCCCCCGCTCCCGCTGGCAAGCCGGAAGGTGCCTCGCCCGCCGGCGCTTCGCCTGAAAAAGCTCCGGCGGCCAAACCGGAGGGGGCCAATCCGGCCGCCAATTCTGGAGGCGATGCCACCGGCACCGCCGCGGCAGCGACCGCCGCTGCTGCTCCTGCCACTACTGCTGCTGCCAGTGCCGCTCCAGTGGGCGCTGCTCCAGCCGACAATTCTTTGCACTCGGGTGTGTTCCAAGCGTCGGTGTCGTTGGCCAAGGCCGACGTGGTGGTTGCGGGTGACGAGTCCCTTCAGGCATTGCCGGGGGACGAATTGCGAGTGGTGTATTTGGATGAACTTCATGTGCGGGATGGCGCTCGCCAAGTTCAAGCGGTCGCCCGCTGCCTTGAGGGACATATTGGCGGAGTTCGGGTCACCCGCGCTGTGATCTCCGACCAGGAACTGCGAATCCAGACACAGCTCAAAACGGCGGACGCGTTGACCAACATCGGCAACCGTTACAAGGAATTCGGCTTGCGGGACAAGTCGAACGAAAAATACGAGCAGGCACTCGCGGTTTGCGAAGAGATCATGGACGAGGCTCGCAAGCTCGGTGGTGGATTGCTCGAACAGACGTACGTCCAACTCTGGCGGATTTACTTCGAACGCGATCAACTCGACCTCGCCGCCGCGATGTGCCAACGGTTGCAGAACGAGTTCCCCAACAGCGGATTCGTCGATGACGCCTTGTTGCAACTCGGCGATGTCGCCCGCAAGCAAGGCAACATGAACCGCGCGATCGGCATCTTCACACGGATCGCGAACATGCCGAAGAGCCAACTTCGCGGCGAAGCCCAATTCGGGATCGCCGAATGCTACGAGCAACTGGCGACGGAAGCGACCGAGGCCGCGGCCACGCAGATGCAAGACCGGGCGTTCCAAGAGTACAAGAAGGTTTACGACCAGTTCCCGGATAGTGGCCGCGTTGGCGAGGCGGTGGCCAAGATGGCCAATTACTACTATCAGCAAAAGGACTTCTCCCGCGCGATCGACACCTTTGAAACCGTGCTCAACGATCACCCGGACGCGAAGTTCCTCGATGTGATTCTGTTCAACTATGGTCGCTGTTTGTATCGCATGGATCGACGCGGCGAAGCGAAGCGGCGATTCGACCAGTTGATTGGCGATTTCCCGGAAAGTCCACTCGCCGCGGACGCGAAGAAGATCTCCGAGGCGCTTTCGAAGGCGGCCGCCGAATCGCCTTGATTCGCTTTCCCACGAACCCCGTCACGCACTTTTAGTCAGACGCGAATCCCAGTTCATTTGCTGGATCCCCGTCCGCCGCGGCTCGCGGCTGGCGGTTGTTATTGGAGGCAGACGCGATGCGAAGATTATCCACCCGCTGGTTAAAGCCTGTGGGGACGGCGTTGGTCTTGGGCAGCCTGGTGACCGGTTATCGAATGGCGGCGGCCCAAGCGCCGGCCGCGGCTCCCGCCGCCGCGCCAGCCGCGAGCTCGCCGGCTGACGACGCGGTCAACCAGGAAGCGGCGAAACTCGAAGCCGAACTCGGCAAATACAAAGACACCTCGCCGGAAGCCGCCGAGGTGATGGTCAAGCTGGCGGAACTTTATCACAAGCATGGCCGCGTCTACGGACTCGTGCGGGTCGCCCAGCAGTTCGTATCGGCGCACCCGTCCGACCAACGTCACTCGACCGTGATGTTGAAACTGCTCGACGGGTTGGAAGCGCTGTCGCGAAACAAAGATGTCGCCGCGACCGGCCGGCAGTTCCTCGCGCGATATCCGCAATCCGCCGAGTGCGCCGCGGTGGAAATGCGGACGGCTGACGCGTCGGTGCAAGCGGACGAACGGCCACGCGCCGCCGAAGCGTGTGAAGCCGTCTGGAACCGCCAGGGACCGACGCCGGTGGGCCGCAAGTACGCGGTCATCGCGATGGCGATCCGATCGGGAATCGGCACCGCCGACCAACTCGCGCTCGCCGCCCAGCTTGGCGAATCGCTCGTCGACAAGCTGCCTCCGGGCGAGTTCGCTGCTTACACGGGCTGGCAATCGATGTACGAGTATCGCCGCGCCAGCCAATGGGCGAAAGCCAACGGTATCGCCGCGAAGATGTTGCAAAAAAATCTCGTTTCCGAGCCGGCTCGGAAACGCGAATTGTTCGCGATGATCGGTGAGAATTATTCGAACATCGGCCAGTACGCCAATGCCGCCGAGAATTATCGCCAGGCGCGGGCGCTGGGCGAGAGTTCGTATTACCACCTGCTCCATATCACCCGCCTGTATCAAGCCGCCGCGAAAGCGGCTGAACTCGAACCGCTCGTCAACGACTACGTCGCCAAGAATCCGACGCGCACCGACCGCTTCCTCGCGCAAGGTTACTTGGCCCACGCCCTGCTCCGCGACGGCGACAAAGCCCGCGCGTTGCCAATGCTCGCGGCGTTGCTCCCCAACGACGCGATTTCCAACAGCAATGCGCTCGTCTACGTGCAAAACGTGGGCGTCGAACCGGCGCAGCACGCGGCCGCCGAAGCCACGTTGCGAGCGGCGTTGGCGGCCAACAAGGAGCACGCCTATTACCTTCGCTATGTGCTCGCCTTCGAAGTATGCCGCGACCGGTTGAAGGACGTCGCCAAGGCCAAGCAGTTGCTGCGGGACCAGTTAGAACAGTCGCCCACCGATGACGGCCATACGACCACCGCGGCCGATTGGCTGCTTAGCAGCGCGGTCTCCGACGACGAATTCAAGGCGGACGTGGCCCGCGTGCTCAAGACACGCCGCGACAATATCCACTATGTGAATTTCCGGGAAACGCTTCGGACCTGGATTCAGAACAATCGCTCGAACAAGGATTGGAAGGACCGGGCCGCGTTCGCCGCCGCCGAACTTGCGAAGGCCGATCAGGATCCGTTGGTGAAGGCCTGGATCGAGCAACGTAATTCGCAGCATGGCCCGGGCGGCGCGATTCGTGAACAGTTGCGGCAACCGGCGATCTTCAACACGCTCAATGACCGCTTGGCCCGCGCCCTGCTGGGAACGCAGGCCGAGTACTACCGCTACTACGGCCCAGCTGCCGAGCGCGCGAAGTCCGGGATTGTTTGGGGCCAATGGTGCCAGCGGTTCCCGCAAGATTACGGCGCCGCGGTTGCCTATTTGGAATTGGCGACCGACTACAGCCCGCCAGAAGTGTGCAAGGAAGCGGCATTGCATCTGCTGAAGTTCGAACCGCAGAGCGCGCTGCCGGATTCGTGGCGTCGGCTGATGATTGCCGCCGATCGCGCAAACGATGCCAATCTCGCCAAACAATCGCTCGATTGGATCCAACGGGCGACCAAAAAGTTCGCGCCCGACCCGACGTACGCGTCGGCGATCGGCGACACTCTCGCGAAATTGCAACTCGAGACCGAAGCGGTCGCCTACTGGACACTGTATCTCAACCACGACCGAGCTCACGGCGAATCGCGGGAGTGCGCCTCGCGATTGCTCGCCCGCCTGAAAGATCCGGCGCCTCGTGCCGCCCTGCTCGCCGACTTGCTAAAGGTCAACACCGACTACCACGGCCGGTACGCCATGTGGAAAGCGCAGGACGCATTCGCGGCCGGCGACTTCGCGACTTTCGAGACGACTCTCCGCGAAGCCCGCCAGCGGCAGGACGAACGGCCTTTCCGTCTGTGGGATCTGGATTGGCAAACCGTGGGTGCCTGGTACGACGCGATCCGCGCCAACATGATGGCCGCGGCCGATGTGAAACTGAAAGTTTTGGCCGCGATCCGCGATCTGCAGGTCGAGCCGGCGTCGTCGGCTGCCGCCTTGGCGATCCTGGAAACCGCGCCGCCCGCAAGTCTGTCGCCGATGGCCCGGTTGCTCGCCTATCGCGAGGCCACTCGCGCGGTCGGCAACGAATGGTACGACTGGGACCGAATGGCGCCGTTCGCTCAAGCCGCGTTGGAGCGGAAGG
>CAIXSC010000876.1 GCA_903921945.1 uncultured Planctomycetaceae bacterium | reverse complement strand
CGCCGGCTGCTGCGAGGCGGTGGGGAACGAGTTGCTAGTTGTCAGTTGTCAGTTGTCAGTTGCGGGTTTTCAGTTGCACATCTTGGAGTGTTCCCTCGGCGTGGCGTGGTCTTGGACGATGCCTTGACCACCCGATTCGTTGACCACCCGATTCGTTGACCACCCGATTCGTTTACCGCCGAGCCGAAGGCGACGGCCGGGCCAGCCAACCAAAACCCCGCCTGCGACGCCGATCAAGCGTCAAACGCTCCTGGGAGCTTCAGCGCTCGGCTGAAAACGCACCTTTCCAAGTCATTCCCCGTCGACGCCGTTCCAAGAATGCCGAGTCGCAGTGTGGCCCCCATCGCCCGAAGCGAACCCGAAAGAGTCCGGCATCTATCGCCGATCCCCCTCCGCTTCCGCGCCACCTTCCGCCTGTGAAGAGGCGATTCAAGCTCGTGAAACGTTCCTAGCCCAGGCAGAGCCAAGTGCGTCTGGCAACGCTTGCCGCTGTTCCGATCGGTAGGAAAAAATGCACCGAGATTGGCAGCGAATGCCTCCGGCTCGCCAGGCACACGGCTCGCCAGGCACACGGCTCGACACGCACACGACTCGACACGCACGCCGCTCGACACGCACACTCGACACGCACACGGCTCGACACGCACGCGCCTCGACACGCACACGACTCGACACGCATCCGGCGGCGAACCTATTCGGCGGCGAACGCGTCGGGTGCGAACGCCTCGGATGGGAAAGCTAGAGTTCTTGGACCGCGATTCGGTCGGCGCCGATGGCGGTCAGCGCTAAATCCACCAAGTGGCGGTGGTGCGTGAAGAGAATCACTTGGGTGAAACGGCTGAAGTCGACGAGCGTTCGAAGCGTTGCCAACGCCCGTTCGTCGTCGAACTTGATGAGCACGTCGTCCACGACCAGCGGCAATGGTTCGTGCCGCTGCATCCATTGATCGAGGAACGCGAGTCGCATGGCGAAGAACAATTGATCGGCAGTTCCTTCGCTCATCCCCTCGACGTGGACAATCGCACGCTTGTCGCCGCGCTCGGCCCGGACGCCTACCAACACGGGCTCGTCCTTGTCGTTGTAGTCGATGAGCAGTTCGGAAAACGCTCCCGCCGTCAGGCTCGAAAAGTAGCCGCTCGCCTTGCTCAACAACGGCGCCTTGTTGTCCCGCGCGAATTGGTCGATCGCGCGACGCAGCACGGCTGCTGCCAGCCGCGTGCGGGCGTACTCGGTCGCCAACTCTTCGATGTCCGCCAGCTTCGCTTGCGTCCGCGCGTTGACGTCCAGCGATTGGGTTCCGGACTCCATCCGCTCGAGTTCGCCCGACTGGCGGCCCACCGCCTGCAACAATTCCTGGCATCGGCCCTCATGCCGTTCGATGTCCGCTCGCAGCGACACGATCCGGGTTCGCAAACCGCTGGGGTCCTCCCCGGCCGCCTCTTGCTCGAACTGCGCGAGCGTTCGCGCGCCTGCGAGCCGATGCAACGCGCTTTCCAATTCGCCGACCCGTTCTTCAGCCAGCCGCCGTTCCTCGGCCCGTTGCCATGCCGACTCCAAGTCGCTTGGACTGTCCACGCCCGCCTCTTCGCATAACGAGCGCAGCGTCGACTCGCGTTCCATCAGCAGCCGTCGGCCGTCGGCGACCTTGCGTTCGGCCTCGGTCGTCTTCGCCGCGACTTCCCGGGCCCTGGCGTCGGCCGCCTCGGCTGCCCGCAGCCGCTCGAGCAAGCCGTCGGCAAGCTGGGCGAGCGCCGGGCCGCTCGCCGGAAGCTCGCCGGCCGGAACGCCGGCGGCGAGTGCCAGCCGCCGAGTCTCAGCCGCGAAGGCCCGCGAATCGGACTCGATGCCCTCGATCCGCTCCGACAAACCGTCGCGACCTTCCAAATCGCGACGAATGATTTTCAGCTCGCCGCATTCCCGCAAAAAATCCTCGACGAAGACCACCGTCGCGTCCGCTTCGACCCCTAGCGGCCGGATCGCTTCGCGCCACTCCGCACGCCACGCCTCCAGTTCCGTGTCGAGCGATGCTTGCTTGTTGCGAAGCGTCTCGAGTTCGCTTTGGCACTGCGTGCGCTTGGTTTGCAGTTCCAGCCGGCGATTGGCCTGGGTGCGTTGCTCGGCGAGCCAGCTATCACCCCGGGCGAGCGCCTCTTTGAGTGTTTCGCGGGGATCGAGCTTGGCTAAACCGGCCGACGCCATCGCGGTGTCTAAACGCTGACGCGCCTCCGCGATTTGCGTTTCCAACTGCTCCACCTCCGCCGCATCCTGGCGCAAGTTGGGCAGCCGGTTTCGCAACGTCTCGATCTCGTTGCGCCAATCGCGCATTTCGGCGGCGGTCGCCGGCTCAACGTCGATCGCCGTCCAGACCGTTTTCCATTCGTGCTCGGCCGCTTCGACAGCGACAACCGCCTGGGCGATGTTGTTTTGCGTTTCCGATCGGTCGCGACGCAAACGCGATTGTTCGGCGATTAACCGCGCTTGCTCGGCGACGCGTTGTTGTTCGCGGCGAATCCGATCGACGATCCCATCAGACTCGGCGATCCGTGTTTCGAAGCATTCCGCCAACTGGGCGGAATCTGTTGGCGGCGCGGCGCCCGCTCTTTCCGGAACCGAATCGGGCTCGAACTTTCCAGTCTCCCAAGCTCGGCGCACGACCCGCCAAGTGGCATCGCGGTCGCCGCGGCTTTCGGCGAGCCGCGCCTCCGTCGGAATGTCGCCGCCGGCGCCGCGTAGTGTTTCGAGCGCGACTTCGTTGTCAGCCAGTTGAGAATCGAGCGCGCGGGCGCGAGCTTCGACTTCCACCAGTTCCCGCCGGGCCTCCGCGATCCGCGTTTCGTGGCGCGCGATGGTGGCGGCCGACGGCAGTCGCAGTTGTTCAAGCCGAGTCGCCTCGCTGTGCCAGCGTCCCAGTTGGACCAGCTTGGTGCGAAGTTCATCCCACCCGCGTTTTTCCCGTCGTCGCGCGTCGTCGCGACGCTGCTCGACCGGCCCCGCTTCCTTGACGAAACCGAGCGCCAATTGAAACCCTTGGATTTCGGCGCCGGCTCCGAGCGATTCCAATTCGCGGACCGCGACCCGCAATTGCGATTCGGCCTTTTCGAGCGATTCGGCCGCTTGCTGGCGGCTGCCAACGAGCCGCGCGTGGTCAGCCGCCAACCGTTTGATCCGGCTCTCCTCACGGCTGCTCAAATCGAGCGAGCCGGCTTGCTCGAACGGCAAATCGGGCCGCAAACGCCGCAACAACGCCTCGCCTTCCACGCGTCGAGTCGCGGCCCGCGTCCGCAGTTTTTCCAGATCGAACAATGCTTTGCGGAAACTGCCGACTTGGTCGGACAGCGGCCGGATTTGGTCCTTAAGCGCCAATAAATCCTGAGCCGGCGTCAAGACTTGGGCCGCGTCACGCAACTGTTGGAGTGTTTCCTCGTCGGTTCGCAGTGTCTGCTCGGCGCGGTCGAGCTGCAATTTCGCCTCTCGGCATTCGCGTTCGAAGGCGGGACGCAACCGCCTGGCGGATTCGCGGGCCGCAAGCCGCTGGCGATGCTCGCGGAGCTGTGCCAACTGCGGCAAACCTTGATCGAGTCGTTCCGCCCAGTCGAGTTCCGCGCGCCGCTGCTTGAGTGTTCGTTCGATTTCGTCGAGCGACTGCCGCACCTCTTCCGACTCGCGACGCAACTTCTCATACGCGCCGCTCGACATCAGCGACTCGCGCGCCTCTTTGGATAGGTTGTTAAGTTCGCGAATCGCGACATTCAATTTCGGAACGGAGCCGCTTGGCTTGAACAGCGCCTCGGCTTCGACATCGAGTGCGCGCTGGACTTCGCGAAGCCGGGTCGCGCCCGAAGCGGCGGAGAACAGCGATTCGCCAATCCGCCCCTGCAACTGGACGAACTCGCGGCCGCCATCGACAAGCGATTGGTAATCGATGCCG
Source organism: uncultured Planctomycetaceae bacterium (assembly GCA_903921945.1). Taxonomy (GTDB): domain Bacteria; phylum Planctomycetota; class Planctomycetia; order Pirellulales; family Pirellulaceae; genus CAIXSC01. The sequence goes on along the minus strand of CAIXSC010000876.1, from coordinate 984 downwards.
AAAATCGTTTCGAAGGCGTCTCGGTCGACTCCGGACAGCCAGCTCTGAAGTTTGTTTTCGCCGAATGGCCGGTTGTCGGCGCCGAGCAACGTGTTGGTGTTGCCTTTGCGGCGGACGAGCTCCACCCGTTCGCCATCGCGGCACCGCACCGCGAATCCAATCCGCATATCGCGATGCTCGTGAATGAAATCGTCCGTCGAACGCGCGGGAATGCCGTACAGCGCGTCGCGCAGCGCCCGCAGTGCCGAGCTTTTGCCCGCCTCGTTGCGGCCGAATACCAAATGCACCACGGCGGATTCCGGTTCGAATCGCAACGTCCGGTTGCTAAACGGCCCAAAAGCGGTCAGGTCGAGCCGGGTGATGATCATCGCGCGGCTCCTTCGGAGCGATTGCGGCGGCGGCCGCCCTCTGCACGGCTGCCTTCTGAGCGGCTACTTTCCGCACGGCTGCCCTCTGCACGGCTACCTTCCGGGCGGCCGGTCTCCGGCGGGCTGTCTTCCGAGCGGCTTTCCAGTCGATTGCGGATGTCGGGCTCGACGCCGGTCAGCAGCGATCGGATCCAGTCGCGGGGCGAACGCAACGGCGAGTCGATCCCTTCGCGCAGTTCGGAAGGTAGCTTCAACAGCAGCGGTTCGAGTTCCTCTTTCAGCCCGTCCAGCACCTCGTCGTTGGTCATCGCCTCGACGACGAACTGCCGCACGGCTACCAGGGGGCCATCGGCGTCGACTGCGTCGGTGGCCGACACATTGCTGTCCGAGCCTGTCCCGGCGGTGACGCCGTCCTCTCCTGCTGCGCTGGTTCCCGCGGCTCCTCCCGTCCCGCCCGCCGCGATCGCGGAACTGGTTCCGCTTGCCCGTCGAGCGGGCCGCGTGAGCAGTTTGACTTTCTCTCGCCAGATATCGCCACCGCCGGCGTCGAGCGCTAGGGCGCGGATCTCGGCTTCCCACTTGGCGGGGCGTGCCATCAATTCGTTGTGACAGGGGG
>CAIXSC010000875.1 GCA_903921945.1 uncultured Planctomycetaceae bacterium | reverse complement strand
GGATGTTTCGCCAGCAAAGTTCGGCGGTACTCGTAGGGGTCCTTACCGGCGGCATGCGCCAGCTCGTCGAGGAACGATTCGCAGGCGAAGGCCGTATGCGAATGACCCACCGAGCGCCACCAGAGCGTCGGTACGCCGGCTGGAGCCATGTGCCATTCCACTTGAAGGTTAGGCACGTTGTACGCCAGCGTGCGTGCTCCCTCCACCGCGCCGTCATCAATGCCGTCCTTAATACCGACGGATTCAAGCGATGTGCCGACGAGAAAAGACTGGCAGACGATGCGTTGCTGCCAGGCGAGAGGAAGACCATCGTCGCTGATGGCGCCGGTGAGGTAGTGCGAAGCGCGGGGCCGATAAAATCCGCCGCGCATGTCGTCTTCGCGAGTCCAGATGACCTTTACCGGCTTTTTCACCTGCTGCGAAATCTGGATCGCCTCGACGACGAAGTGGCTATCGAGCACGGCGCGGCGGCCGAACCCGCCGCCGGCCAGCGTCGTGTGCAGTTCAATCTGTTCCGGCTTGAGTCCCGTCGCCTTCGCGGCGTTGTCGCGATCAATCGTTTGAAACTGAGTGCCGGTCCAGATCTCGCATCGGTCCGCCGTCACATGGGCCGTGGCGTTCATCGGCTCCATACAAGCATGAGCCAGATACGGCATGTGGTACTCGGCGGTCAGCTGCTTCTTGGCCTTGTCGAGCGCAGCCGGCGCGTCGCCGATTTTGGTGGCCACCGCGCCGGGCTTCTGGGCCATCGCGGCGTACTGTCGGCCTTGTTGCTCGGTCTCCAGCGACGCCAAAGGTCCCTCTTCCCACTCAATCTTAAGCTTCGCGCGCCCTTGCGTTGCCTGCCAGAAACCGTCCGCCACCACGGCAATGCCGCGATCGATCCGCACGACATGCCGCACGCCCGGAACGGCTTTCGCCTGCTCGGCGTCGAAGCTCTTGAGTTTGCCACCAAACACGGGCGGCCGAGCGACGACCGCCACAAGCATGTCCGGAACTCGGATATCGATTCCGTACACCGCACTGCCATCGACCTTTTGCGGCGTATCGAGTCGCTTCAGTGGCTTGCCGAGAATTTTGAGATCTTTGGCCTCTTTCAGCGTGACATTTTTTGGCGGCTCAAGCTTGGCGGCGGCTTCCGCAAGTTTGCCAAACGACAGCTTCTTGCCGGAGGCCTTGTGAATGACATTGCCCAGCTCGGCGCGGCACGTATCCGGCTCGACCTTCCATTGCTTGGCGGCCGCTTCGATCAGCATGATGCGCGCCGCGGCGCCAGCCTTGCGAACACGTTCCCATTCGCTCCAACTGCTCGAACTGCCGCCCGTCATCTGCATGCCGTACACCGAGTGGTTGTATTCCACAGCCACCGGGGCGGGCTCGAAACGGACTTTACTCCAATCGGCTTCGAGCTCCTCGGCCACGAGCATCGGCACGGCCGTGAATTGACCTTGCCCCATCTCCAGATGGTTGACGACCACGGTCACCAGGTCGTCGCTGCCAATCCGCACGAAAGCGTTGAGTTTGGAGGGTCCCGATTTGGCTTCGTCTTTCGCGGCGAGCTGCGGTTGGAAGACTCCAAGCACCAATCCACCGCCAGCAAGCGCCGATAGCTGCAGCCACTGACGACGGCTGAGATTTACGACGTCGCTCATTTCGCGCCTCCTTTCGCCTTCAGCTCGGCAGCCTGAAGGATCGCATTGCGGATGCGTTGATAGGTGCCGCAGCGGCACAGGTTTTCGGACATGCCCTCGTTGATGTCGTCGTCGGTGGGCTTGGGCTTTTTGCGGAGCAACACCGCGGCCGACATGATCTGGCCCGACTGGCAATATCCGCATTGCGGCACATCCTGGTCGATCCAGCATTGCTGCAGCGGACCGGCGTACTCGCGATCCAGCCCCTCGATGGTCGTCACCGATTTGCCGGCCGCCTCGCTCACGGCAGTGCTGCACGATCGCACCGCTTCTCCGTCCAAATGCACGGTGCAAGCGCCGCACAGCGCCTCGCCGCAACCGAACTTGGTGCCTGTGAGGCCGAGCGTTTCCCGAATGACCCAGAGCAAGGGCATGTCGGGGCTGACGTCGACCGAGCGGTCCACGCCATTCACCTTGAGCTTAATCAACATTGAAGCAATCCTTGAAAGCGCCGGAAATCGTCCGCGTATTCTCATCTTCCCGAAATCGCCGCACAACCATAGCTGCGACAAGCCACGCTGCCACGCTCATCGCCGTCCCGCCCACGCCTCTCGCGTGGGCTTTTTCGGTTTCAGACCGCTTGCTTTTTCCCAGTTACCAAGGAGCCGTGCCATGGGCATGGACGTTTGGGGACGGAACTCGTGCTGCGTCGTTCGACGCGTGTCGGCGGCGAGGTGCGTTTCTCGACGGATCGTCGGTTCTTGGCGCGGGCCCTGGCGCTAGGCTTCCCCGAAGTCGAGATCCAAGACGCTCAACAACCGGTCGTGTGCCGTGACGACCACCGGACGTTCGTGTGGGCGCTGGCCCAACCCCGGCGGGCATGTGATCGGCGTGGAGGAGACTTTGCTGGGCCCGCTCGTCGCCGGCGCCAAGGAACCGGTGATCGAACTGCACGAGGTTGAGCCAGATCCTCAGCGGGTCACACGCACGAAGCACGTTGTGGCGCAGGTCTGGCGGGCGATCGCGGCGGGGCATTTCTTTCCGTCGGCTAGTCCACAGCGGGTTGCCTTCCCGCGGCCAACCTGCGATGGGTTCTCCCAGTGTGCGGCGAGCGGTGAGGCGGCCGAACTGCGGGACGACCTTTCGTACTTTCAGTACATCCAGGCAGCGCTCGAGAAGCAGGAGGGCGGATCGGGAAAGACGCCCGAGCAGCTCGACGCGGCCGTGCGGCGAAAGCGTTGGAAGGCGGATTTTACTCAATCGGTATCGGTGGAATGCACGGAACCACGCGACGGATTGCGGAAGGCGATCCTCGCGGTTTTTGCGGACGAACACCGAAGTGGCCGTCCGGCCCGCATCAAAGCGGAGCAACAGGCCCAGCTCGTCGCGTTAACGTGCGAACACCCCAATCCCGTTGAATGTCCAGTGGCGCACCGCTCTTCCGAGGATTTGGCGCGCGAGGCCGTGAAACGCGGGATTGTCGATTCGATCTCCGCGCGACACCTCCGCGATATCCTAGAATGCAACGACATGCGGCCCCATCGCTTGAAGCACTGAAAGTCGTTCGGGCATTTGCGGTTGGGCCAGCCCCTCCAGCCGCGAAGCGGCGGCCTGAATGGTGTGAGCCGCGTGGCTGTGGAAACTCATCTTTACGAGGAGGTTGTGGTGATGTCGAAATCAGAAATTACATATCCAGACCGCAAAATCTCGGATACCCTGCTTCAATTTGCTGAACCGTTGCTCGACGGCGGCGGGCCAGATGCGAATGAAGCACAGATGAAGCAGTCGCTGATGATTGCTTGGACCGTGTGGAACGCCGTCGTCTATGCCGATGTCGTTGCGAACAATCAACCGCTCAAATCTTTGCGGGCATCGACGGAGCGCGATCCGCAAATCAAGAGCCTGACTGAGCAGATGATCGATCGCAAGCGGACGCTCTTCGGCGACGACCAGCGCCTTATCGGCGAATATGAACTGTACCGCAAGGGCGGCGAACTCCGACTGCGAGCGGAAGCGCGTAGTCCAAGCAGAAAGGGCACATGAACGCGTTCCTTTTGGGTTTCCTGTGGGTAGCCATCGAAAGGAGTCGCAGGGTGCGGCTATCGCCGCAGGATTTTCGGAGGCATTGCGCAGGTGTCC
>CAIXSC010000874.1 GCA_903921945.1 uncultured Planctomycetaceae bacterium | reverse complement strand
TTCAAATAGAAAACCGTGAATTCCTTCGTGTTCGGAGCCGCCTGCTCACCCAGCGTGGTCAACAGATTTTCGACGGCATCCAACGCCTCCGTGTCCTGCGAAGCGATCACAATGCCACCCGGCTGAACCGTGATCACCACCTCGGCAGGCTCGCCACCCTCCGGCTTCTTCTTCGGGTCCAGTGCCCGAATCGGCGGAACGTACCGCTTCGACGCCGGCTTCGACTCGCTTGGCTTCGCCGCCGGAGCCGAGCTATCGGGCACGCCAGGTGTGCCCGTCGCAGGCGGACTCGTCGGCGGTGTCCCCGCCGGCGTCGTCCCCGTACCGGCTGGCGGAGCCGGCTGGCCGCTCGGAGCCGGCTGGGCAGCCGCAGCAGCGGGGTTTTGCCACGCCACCAACGATTCAAGCCAGCTCGGTCGGCCGCTCTCCCGCGCCGCATTGCGAGGCGGCAGCGGCAACGCGAGCGGCTTCTCCGATCCCGCCGGCTTGGCCGATTCATCGGCCGATTTTTCACTCGACTGCTCGTCCTCCTTTCCCGCCGGCTTTTCACTCGGCTGCTCGCTCGACTTTACGTCCGGCTTCTCAACCGGCTTGTCGGTCGGCTTGTCGGTCGGTTTGTCCGACGGCTTGTCGCCCGCTTGGCTCGCCGGCTTCCGCGGGGCCAAGAGATCCCGAAGCGGCAGGTCCGAAGGAATGATGTCGGAGCCCAGCAGCCGGCGCAGTTCCCGCAGTTCGGGCGGCAGGTCGGCGTCTCGCAGCGGCGTTCCAGGGACGGCGCGCGTACCCGCCCCGGAGCCTGTGCCGGAACCTGACCGCGCGCCCGACCCGGCGTCTGTGCCGTCTTTCTCGGAGCCGCTGGCAGACTCTTGGTCCAGTCGACGTTCTTTGAAAGCCGATGAGCCGCCCGACCCGCTGCTTGCCGGCCTGACGATGCGAATGCGATTGGGGCGAACTGTCGGCCAGAGCGTCTCCAGTTGGTCGAGCACATTTTCGGCGGCGCGGCCGGTGAGCGGGATCGTCCGCACGTTCCCCCGTTCCTCGACTTCCTCGCCCGGAGCGATATTCTCCCCTTCACCCATCTTTTGCAGCAGCGATCGCACTTGGCTGATTTGCGCCGGCGTGCCGCGAACCAGCAATTGCCGAGCGGTCGGATCGCTTTCCACCCGCGGCGCCCCGGCCCCGGCCGACTTCTCGTCGCCACCGAACAGCTTGTTGATCGCGACCGTCACCACTTGCGGGTCGACTCGCTTGAGGAAGAACACCTCGACGTCGCTCGCGTCCTTCTGCAACTGAGCCAGCGTCGCGCGGATGGTCGCGTGCTGGGACGGTTTGGCCAGCGCCACCAAATTGCCCGTCTTCGGATCGACCGCCAGACGCACATCCGTCTGCCCGGCCATCAGCGTCTGCATCACCTGAAGCACGGCGCTCGGGTCGGCGGCACCCATCGCGTAAACTTCCAACTGCGGTTCCTCGATCGGTCCGGCCGGCTCGACCGGCTTCGCCGACGGCACATCCAGCAGCTTGACGATCTCTTCCAGCTTTTCGACCCGCTCCGGTTTGCCGGATACCAACAACCGCTGGTTCAACGTGTCCGGCGAAATCTTGAGTGTTCCATCCGGAATCGCGTTGACATTGTCAGGGATGCCGAGCAACGGCCGGGCGGCAATGAGCAGTTGATCGGTGGTCATGTTCTCAAGCTGCAACACCACCAGTTTGTCGTTGCGATTCGCCTCGGGGTCCTCGACCGCCGCGATCAGGTCGCGGATCGCTCGAAGCCGCCCCGCCGTTTCGCGAACGAGCAACTGCTTTGACTGCGCCAAGGTCATGACCTTGCCCTGCGGCCCGATCAGCTTGCCGATTTCCTTTTCCGCGTCTTCCGGCGTCAGCTTCTTAAGCGGGAACAAACACCGGACGAGCTCAAACCGTCCGCGCTTGTCCAACTCGGCGATCGACACCAACTCAACCAACGGATCGGGGAGTTCATCCTCAAGGTTCAGCAGCAACAACAGCCGATCACGCCGCAGGAGCACGTAACCTTTCGTCAACAGCACGCCATTGATCAGGTCAATCGCTTCCTCGGGCGAGTACGTCCGCGTGTCCGTGTAGTTGAACGTGCCCGGCGGCGGCGCATCGAGGATCAACGACAGATCGGCCTGCGTGGCGAACCATTCGAGGACGTCCTTCCACGGCGCGAACCGAAACCCGAACTTCAAACGTCGCTCGCCGTCGGCCCCGACCACGACGGGACTCGCGCCCGGCTTCGCGACATCGCCCGGCTTCGCGGCCTCCATTTTGGCGGTGTCGGCCGGCTTGGCGGCCTCTGATTTCGCGGTGTCAGTCGGTTTGGCGGGGTCGACCGGTTTGGCGGCATCAGCCGGTTTGGCGGGGTCGGTAGGCTTGCCGGCATCCGCAGTCGCAGTGTCAGCCGGTTTCGCAGTGTCAGCCGGTTTCGCGGCGGCGGTGTCAGCGGCGGGAGCGTTAGGCGCGGTCGGCAGCGGTCCGGACGCGATGCCGGCCAGCCGTTCCCAGGCGTTGCGTTGGTCTCGCGTCAGTTTCGCGGACAGCTCGCGTTCGTAACGGCTGCGGGCGGAAGCGCGTTCCAGGGAGGTGCCGCGAGCCAAGTCGGCGGTTCGATTCTGGAGCAACTGCGCGATTTCGGTCCGTTGCTCGGGAAGCAAGCCGACGCGGTCCGCGATCTCGGGTTCGCCGAGCGTCGCCAGGCCGGCGCGGAAGACGCGAATCTGTTGCAACTTGATCCGTTGGGCTTCCTCAAGGTGAACGAATCCAAGGCGTTCGGATTCCGCGACGAACGGCTTCATCTGCGCCGCGCGTTCCTCGGCGGGGAGATCTTTCAGCTTTAGGGCCAGCTCCAACGCTTCTCCTTCGCGCTGTTCGATCAGCGTTTCCAGCTTGTCGATGACTTCGTCGGAAAGCGCGAGCTTTTTCGCCACGTCCGGCTCGGTGGCCAACGCCAACAGGCCGACGAACGCGGGATCGCCGGCCTGCAATGGCTTGGGCCCGACCGCCCCGGCCAGCCAAGCCGTTGCCGTCAAAGCCGCCAGGAGGCACCAACGCCACGGCGTCAGGAATCGCGAGCCACCCAAGGGACACCTCGTCTACTACCGCGAAAATGAATGTAAAGGCTTGCAAGCCTTGAATTACTGTTGCAGTCTATGGAGCCAACGTGGCGGCGCCCACTCGGCCGATCCGCGACCAGCGCGAGTCCGGATCACGGCTCGCGCGCAGCTCCAAGCACAGATAAGAACCCGGCGGAACGTTGCGAGTTGCGAAGAAATGGGGGGATCGAGCATGTTTTTCCCGTTTTGACCATTTTTCGCAACCGGCACCTTTTCATCGTCGTTCCGATGGGGCGACCCGCGCAAAAAGGCAACCTTTTCCTTTGAGGAGGAATAGACCGAATGCGCCAGGTGGAAGGCGACTCGCGCCCCCCCGATCGCTCCACCCTGGGAGTTGATCGCGCCGGTGGCTAGACTACGCGGCTTTCCGGCGTGTCCAGCGGCAGCGGTGGGGCATCGCGTCGGGTCCAAGAGCGGCTATCGAAGAGAGTCCAATCATGGAACTTGCGGGCAAATCAGCTTTGGTGACCGGCGGCGCGACCGGTATCGGTTGGGGCATCGCCAAAGCGCTGGCGGAAGCGGGATGCCGAGTCGCGATTTCGGGCCGCCGCGAAGATGCGTTGCGAGCCGCCGCCGCCTCCTGGACAGGTTCGCCCGCCATCGCATGGCAAGTGTGCGACGTCGCGAACCGCGAGAGCGTCCGCCAACTGCTGCAATGGACCGAAACGACGCTCGGGCCACTGGACATCCTCGTCAACTCCGCCGGTACCAACATCAAGACCCGGTCGATGTCGGAGATGCTGCCAGAGCAGTGGGACGAAGTCATGGCGATCAACGCCACTGGCGTCTACAACTGCATGTACTTCGCCCTGCCCGGAATGCGGGCCAAACGCGACGGGTTGATCATCAACATTTCGTCGATTTCCGGCAAACGAGCAGCACCGCTCGGCGGCGTGGCGTACGACGCCTCCAAGTTCGCGGTCACAGCCCTCGGCACCGCCACTTGGAACGAGGAAGCACCGCACGGCATCCGCATCACCAACGTCTTTCCGGGCGAAGTGAACACGCCGATCCTCGAAAAACGCCCGGCCCCGGTCTCCGAAGAACGCAAAGCGAAAATGCTGCTGCCCGAGGATGTCGCCGACATGGTGCTCGCGATCGCCCGCTTGCCTGCTCGCGCCCACGTCCCCGAAATCATCATCAAGCCGACCGTCCAGGACTATATCTAGCGGGCGCTATTTCGCGAGCGCTTTCATCTTGCGCGGGCGGTTCCATTCATGGCCCAGCCACACCGGATCAGGCTTCGCGGCCCTTGGGAATGTCGCCCGCTGGCGTGGAGCGACCCGGACGAGCCTCCGTCGCCACTCGGCCAGGAGCCGGAGGCCGACTCGCGACCGCTGCCGGCGGCTGGCTGGCTGTCGATGCCTTCCGATTGGGCCCCGATTGCCGGCCCCGATTTCCGAGGTCGCGTGCAGTTCGCTCGGCGATTTGGCTGCCCGACCGGTCTTCTCGAGGGCGATCAGGTCGAACTGGTCGTGGAGGCCGTCGACTACTCCGCGACGATCGAGCTCAACGGCCAGCCACTGGGGACGACACATTGGGGCCAGGGACCATGGCGCCGCGAGATTACCTCCCTGTTGGCGCCGGCCAATGAACTGAGAATCGCGGTGGAACTGCTCGCCGAACTGCTGGACCGGGGCGAACGAACGGGAAAGCCAGGCGGGCTTGTGGGCGAAGTCCGCTTGGAGATCTTCGAGTCCACGACTTCCTCGGAAACGACGCCGTAAACCTTGCCCAAGCGCGCGCGGCCGTCGGCGAGCCCCTCGTTTTGCCCGTCAAACGTAGTGGTGGAAATCCCGCCAATACTTGACACTGGCGCGGCCGAAAACTACCGTGCCCACTTTTCCGAGGCGGCTGCGCAGCGTTCCGTCGTTTTGTCTGGCGGACCGAACCGCAGTGAGAGGCGTGCTCGCCGGAAATGTCCCGAGCCGTCGAGTTACCCCCAAGAGGTCGTCGAAATGTCACATTCCAAAGCTGGAGCCGCCCACAGTGGCTCCAAAGACCAACTGCTGTTTTGGGGCTGTTTTGTGGCGCTAGTCACGACAGCGTTCGGGTTCATCGCCCGTATGTTCCTGATTGGAACATGGGAAAAGGAGTTTGGACTCGACCCGGCTGAATCGGGCCGGCTGGCGGGTATCGGCGTTTGGCCGTTCGCCGTGAGCATCATCGGCTTCAGTCTGATCATCGACAAAGTGGGTTATAAGCTGGCGATGTTCGCCGCGTTCTTCGGCCACTTGCTGTGGGCCATCATGGGCGTTAGCGCCTTCTATATCTCGCAAGGCGGCAACAAAGAATCGGCCTATAGCCTCCTCTACTGGGGCAGTTTGATTCTCGGATTGGCGAACGGCACGATCGAGGCGTTCATCAATCCGGTCGTCGCGACCATGTTCAGTAAAGAAAAGACCAAGTGGCTCAATATCCTCCACGCCGGCTGGCCCGGAGGGTTGGTCGTCGCGGGCATGCTCACGATTTTCCTCGACTTCTTGCCGTGGAGCGTGAAGGTGGGCATGTTGGCGGTGCCGGCGGTGATCTACTTCCTGATGTTGGCTCCGCTCAAGTTTCCGGTGCAGGAGCGGGAAGCGGCTGGCGTTAGCTACAAAGACATGCTCGCCGAATTCGGCGTGCTCGGCGCCTTGGTCGTCGGCTTCCTGGTCACCTTGCAGCTCATCGACTTCTTCCCCGACGCGAATAAAACCATCCTTATCGGTATCGGCGTGGCGATCGTGGTCGGCTTTGGCGTTTACACCCAAGCACTCGGCCGTCTGCTGATGTTCTTCATGGTGCTGATCATGATGCCGCTGGCCACGACCGAAATCGGCACCGACGGCTGGATCACCAAGATCATGGAAGGCGTTGCCGAAGGCAATTTCCATCCCGGTTGGGTCCTGGTTTACACGTCGGCCATCATGATGGTGCTGCGGTTCTTCGCCGGCCCGATTGTTCACAGCCTGTCGCCGCTCGGATTGCTCGCCGTCAGCGCGATCCTCGCGATCGCCGGCTTGTTCATGCTCTCCTCCGCCACCGGAGCCATGATCTTCATCGCGGCGACGCTGTACGGTTTCGGCAAGACGTTCTTCTGGCCCACGACGCTGGGCGTGGTTGCCGAACAAACTCCCCGCGGCGGCGCCTTGACGCTCAACGCGATCAGCGGCATCGGCATGTTGGCGGTGGGCACGTTGGGCTTCCCCTACATCGGCACGCTGCAATCGGCGAAGAACATTGATGCCTTGGTGGCGTCCGACGCCGCCCAGTCACTCGCGCTGGTCCAGGACGGAAAGCTGTCCGCCGTCACCAAGAAGTCGATTTACGAGATCATTCCGTACACGGCGGTGGATCAAACCAAAATCGACGAAGCGATTGCCGCGAAGCCGGCCGCCGAGCAGGACAAGCTCAAAGCCGATCTGAAGTCGGTCGTCGATCGCAGCAACCAAAAGGCGTTGGGCAACATGGCGGCTTTCCCCGCCGTGATGCTCGTCGGCTATCTAGCACTCATCCTCTATTTCCGCTCACAAGGCGGTTATAAGGCCGAGGTGCTGGTGGGACACGGCGCACAAGACGACAAATTCACCGGCGGCGTCAACGGCCCGGCGGACGCCTAAGCCGACCGGTCGCGAGCGGCGGCGTTGAGCCCTCGTTCTCGCTAGGGTTGAAAGAGGGCCGGTACGCCTCGGCGACCGGCCCGGCCCAGCGCGGATAACTCGGCGCGGATAACTCAGCACGACCGCCCGCCGACGCTGCGGGCCAGTCTTCCGCCAACGCAAGCACGAGTCACAGGGCGATGCCTCCGGGCGTCGCTCTTTCGTTTGCCACGGCATTCCAACCGCTGGCAGCCGATTTTTCATGGATACACCCAGGCCTGCCCCGCGACGCTCTCAGGGGCCGGTATGGCATGTGGACGGTAACGGTCGTCATCTCTATCCGGGAACTGATTCCATGCGTCTCGACACCACCGACGCTCCTGCGAAACACGCGGCGAAGACTCTGGTGATCGCCACGGCGATCGCGCTCTACGCCATCGCTTTCGCGACCTTTACGAATCTCGCGGTCGCCGCGGATGACACGGTCGCCGCGAACTCCACGAAAGCCGCAGTTCCAGGGACGACGACCGCTGCCCGCCGCCCCAATATCGTCTTTATCTTCTCGGACGATCACGCGTGGCAAGCGGTCAGCGCGTACGGCGAGTCGCGGCGGTTGCTGGATACGCCGAACATTGACCGGATCGCGAAGCAGGGCGTGCGATTCGATCGCTGCCTAGTCCCGAACTCGATTTGCGGCCCGAGCCGCGCGACGGTGCTCACCGGGAAATACAGCCACGCCAACGGCTTCTACAACAATACCAACAGCCGATTTGACGGCACTCAAACCACGTTTCCGAAACTCTTGCGCGGCGCCGGGTACCAGACGGCGGTCATCGGGAAGTGGCATTTGGTGAGCGAACCGACCGGTTTCGATCACTGGCACATCCTGCCGGGCCAGGGTGTGTACTACAACCCGCCGATGATCCGCGACGGCCAGAATGTGAAACATCAAGGCTACGTCACCGACATCATCACCGACCTGTCCGTGGAATGGCTTAAAGGCCGCGATAAAACCAAGCCGTTCATGCTGATGTGCCAGCACAAGGCGCCGCACCGCGAATGGGCGCCCGCCTTGCGACACCTCGGCCACAACGGCGACCGCGTCTATCCGGAACCGGACACGCTGTTCGACGACTATGCCGGCCGTGGCAAAGCGGAACGCGAGCAAGACATGACGCTTGCCCAGACCTTCACGCCGCTCGACGCGAAGCTCGCCACGCCCGCCCAATTGAATGCGGAACAACGGGCCCAATGGGACGCCTATTATGGCCCGCGGAACGAAGCGTTTCGAAAACAAAACCCGCAGGGCCGGGACTTGGTCAAGTGGCGTTATCAACGTTACCTGCATGACTACCTCGGATGCATCAAAGCGGTCGACGAGAGCGTCGGCCGACTCTTGCAATTCCTCGACGACGAAGGACTGGCCGACAACACCATCGTCATGTACTCGTCCGACCAAGGTTTCTTCCTGGGTGAACATGGCTGGTTCGACAAACGCTGGATTTTCGAGGAATCGCTCCGCACGCCGCTCGTCGTTCGTTGGCCGGGTGTCGCGAAGCCCGGGTCGGTGAACAACGACTTGGTCAGCAATGTCGATTTCGCCGCGACCTTCCTGGAGGCAGCGGGCGTCGCGGCCCCGGCCGATTTGCAAGGTCCAAGCCTCGCGCCGCTGCTCCGCGGGCAAACACCCCAGGACTGGCGCCAGTCTTTCTACTACCACTATTACGAATTCCCCGGTCCACACTCCGTGCGGCGTCATTATGGGGTCGTGGACCGCCGCTATAAACTCGTGCGGTTTTACGAGCCCCAGGTGGACGCGTGGGAGCTATTCGATCTGGAGAAGGATCCGCGCGAAATGCGTAGCGTCTACGGCGATCCGGCCTACGCCGAGACCGCGAAGCGGCTCCACGCGGAACTCGACCGGCTGCGGCGCGAACTCAAAGTGCCCGACCCCGATCCGGCCGAAACAGAAATCCGCCTCGGCCCTCCCGCGAAAAACAATCCCGCGAAAAAGAATCCAGCCAAAAACAATCCCGGCATAAACAATCCTGGCAAGAACAATCCTGGCAAGAACAATCCCGAGAAAAACAATCCCGAGAAAAACAATCCCGAGAAAAACAATCCCGGGAAAGACAATCCCGGGAAAGACAATCCCGGGAAAGACAATCCCGGGAAAGACAATCCTGGCAAGAAAGATTCGGGCACCAACCGTGCGGGCAAGGACGAGCCGGCCAACACCAATCCGGCGCAAAACGCCGGGACTGCTAAACAAGCTAGCGGCGCTCACACCGTCCTTTCGAATGTCGTCTTAAGTGCGGCTCGCTAACCATGTCCCATACCATGCCTTCGTCGAACTCTCCGGGACTCGAACTGCCGCTGAGCTACTGCACCAACGTGCATCCGTGCCGCGAGGCGGCGGACGTTGCGCCGATGCTCGATCGCTACACGCTGCCGATTCGCGCGGCGAGTCATTTGGAGATCGCGGCTGGCCTGTGGCTGCCGGCGACCGCCATCGCGCAGGTGGTGGCGGCGCCAGCGGGCATCGCTGAACTCGCCGAGTCCCTGGAACGCCGCGGACTGCGGTGCTACACCCTGAACGCATTTCCGTTCGGCGACTTTCATAGCCAGCGCGTGAAAGAGAATGTCTATCTGCCGGACTGGGCCGATTCTCGGCGGCGGGAATACACGTTCCGCTGCGCGACCGTGCTTGCCGGTTTGCTCGGCGACCTGCCCGAAGGCAGTATTTCGACCCTGCCGCTCGGATTCAAAGGCTTCCATTATCCGGCCGAATTCTTCGACGCGGCCATTTCCCAGTTGCTGGGATTAGCCACCGATCTCGATCGACTGGCCCAAACGACAGGCAAGTTGATTCGGGTGGCGCTCGAACCCGAACCGTTTTGCCTCTTCGAAACGACGCCGGAGACGATCACGTTTTTCCAGCGTTTGTATCAAGTGGCCGAGCGGGCTGGCTGCGGCGCGGTCGCGCGGCGCCATCTCGGTGTTTGCTACGATGTCTGCCACCAAGCAGTGGAATTCGAGGATGCGGCGGCGGCGATCCACGCCCTGACCGCCGCCGGGATCCGCATCCATAAAGTGCAAGTCAGTTGCGCCGTGGAAGTCGCCGATCCGCTCGATCCGGCCCAGCGCGATGCGCTCCGCGCGTTTGTGGAACCACGGTATTTGCACCAGACGATGGGACGCTGCCCACAGACAGGCAAAGTGGCTCGGCTAGCCGATTTGACCGCCGAGTTCCTCGATTCGCCATCGCCCGAGTTCCTCGCGGCGCGGCCATGGCGAGTTCATTTTCATGTCCCTGTGGATGCCGACCGCATTGGAGTGCTGCGTACCACGCGGCCCGAACTCGAGCGTGCTCTCGGGGCCATCCAGCAACTCGATTACACGCCCCATATCGAAGTGGAAACCTACACTTGGCCGGTCATGCCCGGCGCCGACCCGGTGTCGCTCGTGGACGGGTTGGCACGCGAGTTGATCGCCACTCGCCAGTTGCTGGCCGGAAAAACGAAGCTGCTTTAGACGCGTGCTTAACGCTCTTTCCGAGCGCCATCTAAACGCCATCCGGGAACGGCTCGATCGCATCGGTTCCCTGCCCATCCTCCTCGTTCCAATCATCGATTTCCATCAACGAAGCGATCGCCGCGTCATGAACCGTGGAAAGGGTGGAGGCCAAGGCGATGGCGTTCCCCACGCCTGGATCGGTCGCCAAGGCTGGCAAAACCGCGATGCAGGGCGAGTCCAACGTCGTCGAGTGGGGAGCTGCCGCGCTGGGCGCCCGAAAAACGAATCGCGACGCGTCGTTGGACAGTAATCCGCTGGATGGGAACGAGCTGGCCGGCAACGCGCTGGCCGGGAACGCGCCTGCGAGCAGTTCGCCGGTGTGAATCGTCGTCGCCGGAGGTGCGAATAGCGGGGTTTCAAGATCGATAGCTTCCCCTTCCGCCGGCTCGGCGCCGGGGCCGGTGCCATTGAGCCGATTGATGATGAGCAGGGCGTCCTGCGGATCGATAAAATTGTTGCCGTTGGCGTCGAACAGAGGTTGTGTGGATAGCGAAGGACTAACGGGGCGCGGCAAGGCGTTTTGATTGGAATACTGAGGATTATTGAGCTCGTTGATCACCAACAAGGCGTCAAGCGGCTCAATGACGTTGTTATTATTGACATCGAGCGACTGGGAAGGATTCCGCCACGGGAACTGTGGGCTTGGAGTCAGCGACACGCTGCTCAACCGCACCGACGTTGGCGCTCCGTTGATGTCCACTAAATCGATCGATTCCATGCCGGCCAGCGTTTCGCCGAACGCCATCGGAAATCCGGTAGCCAGCCCTGACAACACCACTGGCTTCGCGGACCGGAGCACAACAGGAGGCTGGTTGCTGCTGGTGATAGACACAAGCACTTCGAACGAGATTTGAGTGTCCGCGCCGCCGGCGATGGTGAATGGCGGCAGATCAAGCTTGGTGGGAGTCGCGTTGACACGCTCTTCCACGAGCCCTGCTGAAGCACTCGCAGGTTGCAGCGCAATATCGACCCGGCCGAAGGTCGAGTATCCCCGGAGTGCGAGCGAGGTGAGTTCCAGGGCGGCCTCCTCGCGGCCATCGCGGTCGAAGTCCCCGGCGCTGCCGTCGTTCGCGATATAAAGTTTAAACGTGGACGAGCCAAGGAGCGGCAACGTCGCGGTGCTCAAATCCGGCAAGGCCAACATCACCTGGCCTTGGGTCGCTGGATATACAGTGCTTTGAGACTCGGACGTGTAGCCTCCGAAATCGAGGCCGAGCAGTTGCGTATACAGCCCCAGCGAAACTTGATAATCGCGGCCAGGCAAGACCTGCCCACGCAGCTCGCCGAACTCGGGAAAGGTATCCGTCGCGATATCCACGTACAGCTCGCCCGCGAGCAGTTTCGCGAGCGTGGCGCCGTCGAGCGTGAGTTGGCCGCTCAGCGGCCCCTGGGCCCCGGGCGCCGCACCGGCGGCGGTCAGCAAGTCCGCGACGACCGCTCCGTTCTGCAACACCGTTCCCTCGCGCAAGGAAATCGATTGCACGAGCCCAATCAGCGAATCGTAATCGAGTTGAAAGGCGACTTGATTCGTCGACGCGTTGTACGAGAGCGACATAAAGCCCACGGCGGACGAACCGCTTGGACTCGGCCCGCTCCGCCCCGTCATGAACGCGGTTAGATCGGGCGCGGTGCGAATGTGCGCGGGACGCCCCTGTTCGCGGATCGTGTAATCGCCCGCCGGCAAATCCAAAAGCTGCCAAACCCCGCGTTCCGTTTCGATATCGATCGTTCCGTTGCCATCCAGATCGACATCGGCGGTGGTCGCCGTGGCCACCGTCTGACCTTCGATATCCACCGCTTCAATGACCCATCCATTGAGATAAGGTTCGCCAGCATCACGCACATGGTCGCGGTCCAAGTCATTGAACTTGCGCCCCCGCAACTCGGGCCGCGATGAAACCGTAAGCAAGTAGTCTTCCACCTCGCCGTCGAGTGCGGGACCGGTAGGCGTGAGAATCGCTTGGCTGCTGAATCGAAATCGAGCGGCTTGATAGCTGTTTAGCTTCGCGGACGCCGGAACAAGGATCGAAAACACTCGCTCGCCAAGCGGGATGTCGACGCCCGAAATCGCGAATTCGCCCGAGTCACCCCAATCGCCGTCCGCGTTCCAATCAAACCAGACGCTAAGCTTGCCCGCAGCGCTGGCCAACACCCGGAACTCGACGAGCGAGCCGGCGACAAATTCTTGAGGGAACGTGACCCCATCCTCGTCCGGCGGGACCCCGTCTTGCTCATCTCCGTCCCCGAACAGCGATGGGATTCCATCCGCCTCCTCATCGACGCCGACGCCGAGAAAAAATCCGGGGACGACCGTGTGTCGTGCTCCATTGTCCGCCAACAGCGTGGGATAAGGTTCTGGCGCATCCCCGAAATCGGCGAACACCCGCCGCGACTCCAGTCGCTCCACGCGACTCGAAATCACCCGTGGACGATTGGCAATGGACCGCTTGCGACGAAGTTGGATAGACGTGCGATTTGACTTTACCCATCCCATAGGCCACTTCCCGCCCAATCCCTGGGCCATTGATTGAAGGTCAAACCCATGACATCAAGCTCGACGGGAATCGCCAAACTCGACAAGACTCACGGGGAGGCGCGGCGACGCCCCGCGGAACGGAACTTTCGGATCGCCGGCGGCGGCGCGGACGACTCGCGTCGCGATCCTTCCCCTTCGCCGCCTTCGAGCGCTTCGCCGTCTTCAGGATCCCTGGTCAACGCAAAAGAATAGGATTCCCGCAGCCATCTTCCAAGATCGATTTGCTGGCACCGTTCGCTACAAAACGGCCCAAACTTGAACTCGCCAGGGTCAAACAACCGCTGACAGGTCGGGCAGTGGATTCCAGCCATAAGCGACTTCACCGCGTCTTCTTCTCAAACCAATCGAACTGTTCCACGCCATCGGCGGGAACGGTCACTCAGCGCTGCCAAAACCGCATACGGAGCCATTCGCCCTTGGCGGTTTGAGAGCCTCCCCAGCATCAAGCCGTTGCCGGGTTTCAAGCTTTTACGAGCGTGCAAGCCTTCTTCGTTACGGCTTCGCAGGACCTTTTCCCAAGCCTTCGAAGAACTGGCGCGCCTGTTCGCGCTGGCTGCGAGTGAGCACTTGATCTGGCAAGGCGTCAGGATCGCTGCGTAGCGACTCGGCGACCTCTTGACGCACAGACTCGGTGGATTTGCCGGCGATGTTGGGACCATCCGCGAATCCGGTTCGGACCGCCTCGCCCGCCTTCACCTTGGTTTTAGCGCGCGTGTCGTAAAACTTGCCGTCGGCGTCCTCTTCCGGCCGTTCGCCCACGCCGCGGCCCTTCCCCAATCCATTGCCCATCTGTTGCCGCTTCGAGCCGAATCCCTGGCCCTTCTGGCCTTGGCCTTGGCCTTTACC
>CAIXSC010000873.1 GCA_903921945.1 uncultured Planctomycetaceae bacterium | reverse complement strand
CATCCGCAGGCGCTATTCGGTAACGCGATGGCTGTTTTGCATGCCGGCCCGGCCGTCGCCTACGGCTCGGCGGTAAACGAACCACGCGGCAAACGAACTACACGGCAAACGACGGCGGCGGCGAGACGAATGCGTGCGAAGAACGGCGATCCTCAGCCTACGCGGTCGCGATCTTGTCGATCCGGACCTTCGTGTAGTGCTGGCGATGGCCGGTGCGGCGACGGTAGTTCTTGCGGCGACGGAATTTCTGCACGACAAGCTTCGGGCCGGCGACGTCGCCCAGCACCACCGCTGTCACCGAAGCACCGGCGACGAGCGGCTTGCCCAACTGGAGCCCTTCCGGACCGGAAATGGCAAGCACGTTGCCAAACGTCAACGTGGCACCCGCTTCCGCCTCACGCTCGTGGACAATCAGTTCCTGGCCTTCCTCAACCCGATATTGGCGGCCGTCTTCAATGATGATCGCGTACATTTCAAGATTTTCCGCAGCGTTAGGCCAGAAACACACCCCAAGACGGCTCAAGAAGTTCTATGGACCTCGATGTCCAAGCTAGGCACCTGAGTCGACTTGCGTTAACTTATCGACGCGAAAGAATACTAGATCGATTCGGGGGCGTCGAGTCCGGTGGCCAATTTTCGCGGGTTTCCGCCCACCTTCCGGGGAAACTTGGCCGCTCCGGGCTAGCCGCTTTCGGTCGGTTTCCTCGTGGCCGTTCGGCCGTCGCGAGTATTTTGGCCGGTTCGGGCTCATTCGACTGGTTGGACTGATTGTTCGAATCGGGCCAAATTCGCGCCGCACCTTAGCGATTTTTCCGTCTGACATACCCTCCCGATTGCCGTTCGGAGATTCCATGTCCGATTACCCGCGTATCTTCCGCGTCAGGCAGCGGTTCGAAGCCCCCCAGGTTGTGGACATCGAGGCGGAGGTGGAAGCGCAGCTCGCCGGCCTGGAACTCGGCCAGCGGATCAAGCCGGGTCAGACCGTCGCCATCACCGCCGGCAGTCGCGGGATCGCGAACATCCACCGGATCCTGCGAGCCGCCGTGCGGCACTTCCAGAAGCTCGGCGCCTCCCCGTTCCTCGTGCCAGCCATGGGCAGCCACGGCGGCGGCACCGCCGAAGGCCAACGGAAGGTGATCGAATCGTACGGGATCACCGAGGAATTTTGCGGCTGCCCCATCCGCGCCAGCATGGAAACCGTCGTCGTGTGCCAAGCGGCCGAAGGGTTTCCCGTCCACTTCGACAAACACGCGTTCGGCGCCGACCACGTGCTGGTCTGCGGTCGCGTGAAACCCCACACCGGCTTCGTTGGCGATATCGAAAGCGGGTTGATGAAAATGATGCTGATCGGGCTCGGCAAACACGCCGGCGCCAAGATCTACCATCGAGCGATCATCGATTACAACTTCGGACAGATCCTCCGCAGCGTCGCTCGCGAAGTGCTCACCCGCTGCCGGATCGTGGCCGGCTTGGCGATCGTCGAAAACGCCTACGACGAAACAGCGCTGATCGAGGCGGTGGCCCCGGCCGTCTTCGAGGAACGCGAACGCCAACTGCTGCTTAAAGCACGGGCTTGGCTGCCGAAATTGCCGTTCCGCATCGCCGACTTCCTGTTCATCGACGAGATTGGCAAGAACATCAGCGGCACGGGCATGGACACGAACGTCGTCGGCCGCAAATACAACGACCATGCGGCTCGCGAGGACGAGTTCCCCAAGGTTCGCCGCATCGCGGTCCGCAGCCTCACACACGAAACGCACGGTAACGCGACCGGCCTGGGCATCGCGGAATTCTGCCGCACTCGCGTGCTGGAACAGATGGACGCGCGGATCACTCGGATCAACTGCCTGACGGGCGGACACCCGACCGCCGCGATGCTGCCGCTGGACTACGCATCGGATCGCGAAATTCTGGACGCCGCCTTGCCGACCATCGGTTTGACCGATCCGCCCCGCGCACGGCTGCAGTGGATTCACAACACGCTGGACGTCCGGGAGGTCGAGTGCGCCGAGGCGTATCTGGACGAAGCCCGAGGTCGCTCGGACTTGGAAATCCTCACCGAACCGCGGCCGTTGCCGTTTGACGCCGAAGGCAATTTACCGTGGGTTAAAGACGTGTCCTAATGCCGCGCTCGTGGTCGGAAAGCGTTTCGGAACGCTATCAATTGCGGCTTCCCGGCGATGTCCACGATTGGCTCGACGAGGAACGTTGGCGAGTGGCGGGCGGCGGCGAGTTCGACCAGCCGCTTTCCCCGGAGGAACTGGTTGCGCCAGAGCCCGGATTGATTTGGCCCGGCTTTATGTTGCCGGACACGCTCCCGTGGATTGGCAACGCCTACGGCGATTGGATTTGCCTGCGAGTTGGCCCGAGTGGCGACATCCTCGAATGCCTGTACTGGTCACACGCCGGCGGCGATTGGCTGCCTTACGGCCGCACGCTCGCCGAAGCCCTGCTTTACGACGCTTGCCGCGCCCGCGAACGACGTGCCCCGCCCCGCTGTGAAAACACCCCGGCTTCCGCCACTTCGCAACAGATTCCGCAGTCCGCCGCGCACGGTTCGTTCGGCGAAGCCTCCGACAATTCGTCTTGGGACACGCACGCCGCCTGGAGCTGGCGGCAAGCCGGTCTGGCCGACGCCGACTGGCCAGCGATCCGCGACGGGGCGCCAACGGCGCTTCGCCGCCGATTGGCGACCGAAGGCTTGGCCCGCTGGGCGCTCGCACGCGACAGCGTGCTGGCCCAATTGGACTGCGGGCTGCGAACCCGCAGCGATTTCCGAGTCGCTCAGCGCCTCGGCATTGCCTGGGAACCGGATTACGTGCGTTGGATGTTCGATACGGCCGCGATCCCGGCCGCCGACCGCCAGCGGCTGGCCGCGTTTTTCACTTCCAACGAAACCGAACTGCTCGATCAAAACTGGCAGGAAGCGGAACGGCTCGCGCTGCTGGTCATGGCCGAACGCCACGACATGGGCTGGGCCTTTGACATCGCGGGCTGGGCGGCCGAACGGCGCGGTGAGCCGCATCTGGCGGCGCAGCGTTACTTGGCTGGCCTGCGAGCGCCGCTGTTCGCGGATCACACCGTTCCGTTCCGCACGCATTGGGCGGCCGAGCGGCTGGCGAAGTTCTCCGCCGCTCGACTGGAACAACTTCGCGATCTGCTTCCGAATCAATTCCTGCGAGATCCCTATTTGCGGCTGTTTTTGGACGACCATCCACAGCCGCTGCGCGATCGCGTCCATGACTACTGGATGGAACAAGCCCGGGCCGCCGAGTCCGCTGGCGAGCCGCTGCTGGCTTACGATCGCTACTACGCCGCCGGCTGGGACCTCGGACTGGAACGGCTCGAACGCTACTCCGAAGTGCTGACCGGACTCGAACGGTCCGCGACCGCGATCGGGCCACGGCGCGCGCGCGCATCGCCCGCCTGCAACGCGACTTGCTCGAACGGTAAGTCGGCGGCGACCGTTTCGACCGTGCGGCAGTTCGCCGGCATGCCAATTCGCCTGTGCTGAAGTTCGCCGGCATGCCAGTTCGCCGGCATACCAGTTCGCCGGCATGCCAGCTCAGCGGGTCAGCGACTGGTTCGTCAGTGGACTGGGCAGCAACGCGGGTGGCGGGCACAATGCGGACTTTGCGGAATGCGTGGGTTCTAGGAGTCCGCCCATGGGTTTGATCTCGATCGCGGAGATGCGGGAATCGCTGTACACGGCCGTCGTCTGCGACGCGCTCGATTCGTTGGGCTACCGTCATCAATCGCCGCGCGTGCAACTGCGGCACTTGACGGCGGCGCCGGGCACGAGCGGCGGATTGCTGGTTGGACGCTGCAAGACCACTTTGTGGGCCGACATGTTCCATCAGGACCCGCATCCTTATGAACTGGAACTGCGGGCGGTCGATAGTTGCCATCCCGATGATGTGGTGATTGCCGCCGCCCATGGCTCGGGCCATTCGGCCTTGTGGGGCGAGTTGTTATCGACCGCTTGCCGCAATACCGGGTGCGTCGGAGCGATCGTCGACGGCGCCGCGCGGGACGTGGGCAAGATGCGGGCGCTCGGTTTTCCTGTTTTCGCTCGCGGGACAAGTCCGTACGATAGCCTGCACCGGCAACGCGTCATCGACTTGGACGTTCCCGTGGAGATCGCCGGCGTGCGGTTCGCTCCCGGGGATCTGGTGTTCGCGGACGAGGACGGTGTGGTTGTCGTTCCGCAGACGGTTGAAGACGAAGCGATCGCGCGGGCCTGGAAGAAGGTCCACAGCGAAAACGAGGTCCGCGACGCGATCCGCGCCGGCATGAAGGCGACGGACGTGTTCGCCAAGTTCGGAATTCTCTAATCGCCGATGCGGCCAAGGCCGCGATCGTCGCACGGTGTCTCCTCCATGGCCTCCCCCGCGAAACCCCGCTCGCCCAATAACTCGCCAGCCGCCGGCTCCGCGAAACCAGCGGCGAGCGTTCCCGCGCCGGGCAAAACGGCGGCCGCGAAACCAGCCACTGGCGGCAAAGCACCGTCCGGCGGCAAAGCACCGTCCGGCCCCAACCCATCCAGTTCGACCAAGAGCGGGTCCAACAAAAGCGGTTCCATCAAGGGCGGGTCGAGCAAGGGCGGGTCTGGAAAGCCGGCGGCGGCCAAGGCGGACGAGGGGTTGACGCCGCGGCTTGTCGCGGACAACCGGAAAGCGCAATTCCGCTTCGAGATTTTGGAGACGATCGAGTGCGGCGTGATGTTGCGCGGCACCGAAGTGAAAAGCTTGCGGAACGGCAAAGTGTCGCTGGAGGAGGCTTACGCGAGGATCAAAGAAGGCGCCTTGTGGTTGGTGGACTGCGATATTCCGCCCTATCCACAGGCCAGCATGTGGAACCACGAGCCGAAGCGATTGCGGAAGCTGTTGCTGCACAAGCGCGAGTTCCTGAAATTCGCGGGCCGGGCCCAGCAAAAGGGGCTCACCATGGTGCCGCTGAAAATGTACTTCAACGAGCGGGGAATCGCCAAAGTCTTGATTGGACTGTGCAAAGGCAAGAAGCTGCACGACAAACGGGAAAGCATCAAGAAACGCGAAGTCGATCGGGAAGTGCAACGGGCGATGCGTCGCCGGTAAGGACCCGTTGCGTCGTAGATGAACCACGGATGCCACGGATGCCACCGACAATGCGGATGGCGCGGATGGTGCGAAGCGATTGGACCGACGAGGCGATGACGAAGGTGTGGATCGCTGGCGTCCGTATTGCCGAATGTGAGCCGACCATTAGCCGAATCTGAGCCGATTGTGAGCCGACGGTGCGGCTCGAATTGGAACCGTTTCCGATGTTGCTCCTGGAAGACGTGAGAAAGACGTTCATCGAGCCCAACGGGCATTTGCTGCCAGTGCTCGACATTCCCCGGTTCGCGTTGGAACGGGGCGAGCAAATGGTGCTGCTTGGTCGCAGCGGGTGCGGCAAGACGACCTTGCTGCACTGTATCGCCGGGATCAGTTCCGTGGACTCCGGCGCCATTTCGCTCGATGGCGTGAATCTCGCGCGGCTCTCCGAGCCTGCGCGGGACCGTTTTCGAGCCGCGCGGATGGGGTATGTCTTTCAGACGTTCAACCTGCTGCCTGCCTTCAACGCGTTGGAAAATGTGCTTCTGGGCATGACCTTCGCGCGGGGCAAACGCGATGTCGTGCGAGCTCGCCAACTGCTCGACCGGGTTGGACTCTCGCATCGGTCCACACACACGCCCCGCACGATGTCGGTGGGCGAGCAACAGCGGGTCGCCGTGGCCCGGGCACTCGCGAACCGCCCCATTCTGTTGCTAGCGGACGAACCGACGGCGAATATCGATCCGGCAAACCAGCAACGGATTGTCGACCTGATCCGTGATACGTGCCGCGAAGAGCGGATCTCGCTGTTGATGGTGACCCATTCGTTGGAAGTCGCCAACCAGTTCGACCGAGTGGAGCGGTTGGAGACGATCAATCGCGCGGTCGGACTCGCGGTGGCGGCCGCCGCGAAATCCAGCACTTCAATCGCAGCGGGAGATTCAGGCGCAGCGGGAGATTCAGGCGCAGCGAGCCATGCAGGCGCAGCGAGCCATGCAGGCGCGGCGAGCGGCGGGTTCCCCAACGCCCTGCGTGGCGGCGGGTCGGGCGCGGCGCCGCCTCCCGCTGGCGGCAGTCCTGGCATTCCAGCCGACGCCGTGCCGGAGAGGCGGCGGGAGGAACGAACATGAGTTTATGGCTAATCGCGTGGCGCAGCATTCGTCAACGCGGATTGGCGTCGCTGCTGACGGCCGCTTCGATGGCGCTCGGCGTGATGTTGGTCGTGGCGGTGTTGTCGATCATGGGGGTGATCCAGCAATCGTTTCGCACCAACGCGACGCTCGGCTACAACATGATCATTGGCGCTCGGGGCGGCAAGCTGCAACTGACGCTCAACACGGTCTACTACCTCAGCACGCCGATCGAAAACGTTCCGTACGACTACTACCTGGAGTTTCTGCCGCGAGCGAAACGGGATGCTGAGCGGGCGCAGTCGCTGCAAGCGGCGGCGCAGGAAGAACGCGCGGCGCTGCTGGAATTGCAATCGCTGGTCGCGGCGGTAGGCGGCGGACCGGCGCTCGAAGAGGGGGCTTCACTAAGCGGCGCGAACGAGCCCCGTAGCGCTGCGGCGGGTTCCGATGCGACGGTACCCGCGGGCGCTAGCGGAAAAAACTCGGCGGTCGGATTGGCCGAGGCTGTCCATCGACTGGCTTTGGACGCGGCCGATCGCCGGCAGTTGGACAACCAACGCGATGGACGGTTTTCGCAGTTTACGAAGACCGTCGTGCCGGTCGGGTTGGGCGATTACTTCGGACCGTTTCGAGTGGTTGCCACGCGGCCCGTCATGTTCGACTCGTTGCGTTACGGCGAACGCGGTGATCGCCAGTACGTGTTCCGCGAGGGCAGGAATTTCCGCGAACACAGCGAGGAGCACGGGCTGTTCGAAGCGGTGGTTGGGGCGACCGTCGCGCGGGAACGGAGCGTGCGAGTGGGCGATCGGATTTCGGTGGCGCACGGCGATCCCGACGGCGCGGGCCACGGAGAGAAATTCACGGTTGTCGGCGTCCTGGCCCCCTCGGGCACTCCGAACGATCGCGCGGTGTTCATCAACATGGCCGGTTTCTACTTGATGGAGAACCATGCCAAGCCGCTCGAAAAGAAGGCTGCTTCGCCGGACGCTCCCCGCGAGTCGGCAGCGGAAGCCGAGGCGCGGGTGCTCGCCGAACGCCAGGCCCGGTCGGCTGTCGTCCACGACCAGGAGCATGGTTTCTTCCAACCGTTGCCGGTGGAGCAACGGGAGGTCACCGCCCTCTTGGTGTTGACCACCAGCCCCACGGTAACGCCGGGGCTGACGAACGTCATCAATGAAGGTGGCGCCGCTCAAGCCGTGCTGCCCGTGGCCGAAATCGTCGGGCTGTTCGAGCTATTCGTCCGCCCGGTCCAAACGCTGCTCCTGGTGCTCACGGGCATGATCTGCGTTGTCTCTGGCATCAGTATTCTGGTCAGCATTTACAATTCGATGAGCGACCGGCGCCACGAGATCGCGGTGATGCGGGCCCTGGGCGCTAGCCGCAATACCGTCATGGGAATTATCCTGCTGGAGTCGATCATGCTGTCGCTTGGCGGAGGCGGGGCGGGATGGATCGCCGGCCATGCGCTGAACGTCGCCGCCAGCGGTCCCATCGAACGGGAGACAGGGGTGTCGATGGGCTTTTTCGATGTCGCCCCGCCCGTGAACCTGTTGGAGTTGCTGGGCGTAGAGTCAAGATTGAGTATCGGAATCTCGATGGAACTGTTACTGATCCCCGCTTTGGTGGCGCTCGCGATCGCGGTCGGATTCTTGCCGGCCCTCTCGGCATACCGAACGGACGTATCCCGATCGCTCGGATCGTGACGCGGCACGCTGGCGTGTGGTGCGTTGGGATTGGAGACGTTCGGATTGGGAATGTTGGGATTGGCGATTTAGGGATTGGCGTTGTTGGGGTGTGGCTAAGTGCAGGGGCCATCGTCGGCTGTGAGGTGAGCGGCCAAGATCGGAAGTGTCCAGCGGCAAACCGTGAGCGGCGTTATAGTAAAGGCGTCTGGAGCGTGGCGGTACGCGGTCGATCCGGCCGAGTGGCGCTGCATCTGCATGCGGATTCCGTGGAATTTGGCGTCCAGCTCGGCGTCGGACTCGGAATGATCGGGATGACAAGAGCGCCGAAAAACTGGAGCGCGGAAAACTTGAGTGAAGGATCAGTGCCATGATGCGGCGGTTGATCGTGTTCGTGCTTGTGTTGGCGATGGCGGTATCGACGGTGTCCGCTCGCGCCATGGCGTGTCCGTTTTGCAGCGCGACATCGCAGACTTTAAGCGAAGAGATCACGGCGATGGACGCGGCCGTCATCGCCGCGCTCGACTCGATCCCCAAAGCTCCCAAGGGCGGTGACGCGGGCGACGAAGTGGTGAAGGCGAAGTTCCGCATTGTGAACATCGTCAAAGGCGAGAAGTTGCTCGCGAAAACACCGGTGGTCGAATCGGTGTTTTTTGGCGAAGCGAAGCCGGGAAAGCGGTTCTTTCTGACGGCGGTTGGTCCGGAAAACTTGCAGTGGTCGACGCCCCTTCCGCTCAGCGAACAAGGGGAAAAGTACATCCTGCAATTGGAGGGGCTGCCCAAGTCCGGACCGGAACGGCTCGAATTCTTCCAGCAGTACTTCGAAGACAAAGACGACTTGCTGGCTCGCGACGCCTACGACGAATTCGCCAAAGCGCCGTACGATGTCGTCAAGGCGCTCAAGCCGAAGATGAAACACGATCAGTTGGTCGCCTGGGTTCTCGACCCGAATATCTCGACCAGTCGCCGCCGTCTGTACTTCACGCTGCTTGGAGTTTGCGGCAAGCCATCCGACATCGCGATGCTCGAAGGGCTCATCAAGTCCGAGGACCGGAAGCAGCGTGCGGGGCTCGACGCGCTCATCGCCTGCTACCTGCTGCTCAAGGGACCGGACGGTTTGCCGTTGATCGACGAATTGTATCTGGCCAATACGAAAGCCGAGTACGCCGACACTTACGCGGCGATCATGGCTTTGCGGTTTCATGGCAATGATGTGAACGTGATACCGAAGACGCGCGTCGTGCAATCGCTGCGGCTGATGCTCAACCGGCCCAATCTGGCCGATCTTGTGATTCCCGATCTGGCGCGTTGGGAAGACTGGTCGAGCATGGACAAGCTGGTCAAGCTGTTCAAGGACGCGGACGAGAAGACGAGCTGGGTCAAGGTGCCGGTCGTGAACTTCCTCCGGGTTTGCCCATTGCCGGAAGCGAAGGAACGAATCAAGGAGCTCGAGAAGGTCGACCCGGAGTCGGTTCGCCGGGCGAACATGTTCTTCCCGACTCCGAGCGCGGCGCCAGCGCCGGCCAAATCGTAGATCCTTGGGCGGCGGCCCGGCGGGCAAACGGCTCGCCAGTTGCCGGTGCTCGACGAAAAACGAGGATGAGGAAAACGCCCGGACGCGTTGATCGCGCCGGGCTTTGCGGGCAAGGATGCGGAAACTGACGATGGTTGTTGGTCAAGAGGTTACCAGGATGTCGGCGTCTGCTCTCCCAGAATCGACCGCCGCGGTCTCGATGGGAAACGGTTCCGAGGACGGTTCCGAGGGCTCTTATCGGGTCGTCAGCAAGGCGGCGGTGTTATCGTTGGCGATCGGTTTGGTGTCCGTCGTGGGCTTGGTCAGTGTCGGCATGTTGGCGGTCCCGGTGGTGGGGCTGGCCTTCGGCCTGCTGGCCCTCCGCGCGATCAGCCT
>CAIXSC010000872.1 GCA_903921945.1 uncultured Planctomycetaceae bacterium | reverse complement strand
GCGAAACCGGTGACGCAACATCAAAAGCCGCATCGGTTTCCGGATTTTTGGACGGCATTGCGTTTACCGCCGAGCCGTGGGCGACGGCCGGGCCAGAACTTAAATCCACCCAACCATCATCCGCACATGATCCACCGCGCGATCCACCCAGCTATCGGCCGCGTTCCAAGGCCACGGCGATCAGATCGTAGCCTTGGCACGTCACCACTTCGCACGGCACGATTCGGCCTGGCTGAAGCTTGTGCGGGCCGCCCGTCACATAGACGGCGGCGTCGACATCCGGAGCATCCGCCATCGAACGCCCCACCCACACGTTCCGCTCGTCCGGCACGGGCTGATCGATAATCACCTCGATCCGCTTGCCAACTTGGGCCGACGTCCAGTCGAACGCGACCTCTTGCTGGACGGCCATAAGCCGCCCGCGACGCGATTCCTTCACGTCGTCTGGCAAATGATCGGGGAGATTGGCCGCCGGTGTGTCGGATTCCAGCGAATACGTGAAAACACCCATCCGCTCGAACCGCTGGTTGCGGACAAACTCGGACAGTTCCGCGAATTGCTCCTCGGTCTCGCCCGGAAAACCGGTGATAAACGTCGTGCGGATCGCCAAGTTGGGAATCCGCGTTCGCAGTTTCGCCAACATCTCCTCGGTTTGCTGCCGAGTGACTCGGCGGGCCATGCGTCGTAACATCGTGTCGTTGATGTGCTGCAACGGCATGTCGAGGTACGGCACGATCCGGCGACTGGCGGCGATCACGTCGATCAGTTCATCGGTCACGTACATCGGATAGAAGTACATGAGCCGAATCCACTCGATGCCCGGCACCTTTTCCAATTCCCGGAGCAACGAGGCCAACCGCGGTTCGCCATACAAATCGATGCCGTAGTAGGTCGTGTCCTGGGCGACGATGATCAGTTCGCGGACGCCGTCTTTGGCAAGTTGCGTTGCTTCGCGAATCACCTCCTCGACGGGCTTCGTGACGTGCTTGCCGCGCATCTTGGGAATCGCGCAAAACGTGCAGAGACGATCGCAGCCTTCGGAGACTTTCAGATACGCGAAATGACGCGGAGTGATCCGCAGCCGTTCGCTATCGGGCAACGTCTTGATCGGAGCCGGCTGGAACACCGACCGCTGCTCATCCAGCCTGCCGACCAACCGATCCGCGACCCGCGTGATTTCCTCGCGGCCGAACACGCCGACCAAACAATCAATACCCGGACGCTCTTCAAGCAAATCCTCTTTTTGCCGCTCCGCCAAGCATCCCGACACGATGACCCCGCGGGTCCGGCCGCGGCGTTTCAATTCCAACATTTCATCGATCGCGGAAAACGACTCGGCCCGGGCCCGCTCGATGAAACCGCAGGTGTTCACGACGACGAAATCAGCCCCGTCCGGGTCAGGCACCAAACGGTATCCGTCCACCTGCAGGAGTCCCAACATCCGCTCGCTATCGACAAGGTTTTTCGGGCATCCGAGACTGACGAACGCGTACGTGCCTTTCGTCGGCGCCGGCGATTCCTGCTGCTTGTACTTCTTCACCACGTCGTTTCACCTTCGTCGTTTCAAGCTAGTCGTTTCAACTCGGCTCTGTTCAACTTGCTCGCCGCCCAGTGGCGTGCCGCCCAGTCGCTCGTTTTCGAACCGCACAGGCCTGTGGCTGCGAATCGCGACTGCGCTGCGGGGTTCGCACTGCAGGCTTCGGAACCGCGCCCTCTCGGCACGGCTCGCAGGTTGCGGCAAGTCTCTTGAACACGTTACTTTAGGCGGACGGCGAGCGGTTGAGCAGGGGACGATTTCCGTGCGGACATCACCCTGCCCGGCCGGCAAGCCACCCGCCGGTTGCCGCAGGCTCCCAGGGGGCCGTCCCCGCCTCGCTAAACGTTGTGCAACTTCCCACTCGGATTGCTGCCATGAACGCAGGAACTCGGTTTCGCTCGCGCCATCCGCTGGTCACTCGCGGTCTATTCGCTGTCACCGTTGCCGCCGCGCTCGGTTGGCTCGCGGCCGGTCAGACGAGTGCGGCCGTCCCGCAGGACAACCAGCCCCCCGCAAGGTCGGCGGAGATGACGCCCACGAATTTGGCGGAGAAACCGGCTGAAAAGCGGGCGGCTGGGCCGGTCGAGGGCCCGGTCGCGGCAGACCAAGCGGCCGCAACGTTACAACTCGAGCCTGGCCTCGTCGCCGATCTGATTGCCGCGGAACCGCTGGTGGCGAGTCCCGTGGCCACGGCGTTCGACGAGCGTGGACGGTTGTTCGTCGCGGAAAACCGCGGCTACCCGACGGGACCGGCGGAGGGCCAATCCGCTCAGGGGCGGATCGCGCAGTTGATCGACACCGACGGCGACGGCCGTTGTGACAAGCGATTGGAATTCGCCACCGAACTGTCATTTCCCAACGGGCTATTGCCATGGCGGGGCGGACTGATCGTGACTTGTTCTCCGGAGATTCTGTGGCTTGCCGACACCGATGGCGACGGCCGTGCCGATCGCCGCGAAGTGCTGTTGACGGGGTTTTCCACAACCGGCAGCACACAACTACGAGTGAGCCACCCAACCCTGGGAAGCGACGGCTGGGTGTACGTCACGAGCGGCCTGACGGGCGGCAAGGTGGTCGCGCCTGGTTTTCCCGACCGCGCCCCTGTCGAAATCAAGCGGACGGATTTGCGGTTCCGTCCAGGAACAGGCGAGTTTGAAGCGGCGGACGGCGGCGCTCAGTTCGGGCTTTCGTTCGACGATTTCGGCCATCGCTTCATTTGCTACAACCGGGTCCAAGCACAACATGTGGTGACCGCGTCGCGGTATTGGCAACGCAATCCACGACTGCCGTTCGCCGATACCGTCCACAACTGCCCGGCGGAACTCGCTCCGGAACCGCTGCGCGGCCACGGGCAGGCGGCCCGCTTGTACCCGCTCAGCAGC
The DNA here is from genome assembly GCA_903921945.1 of uncultured Planctomycetaceae bacterium. Classification (GTDB taxonomy): domain Bacteria; phylum Planctomycetota; class Planctomycetia; order Pirellulales; family Pirellulaceae; genus CAIXSC01. The sequence goes on along the minus strand of CAIXSC010000872.1, from coordinate 4,055 downwards.
AACGTCACCACAGCCGACTCGCATGCCGGCACCTTCACCGCCGCCTGCTCTGTCACCGCGTGGCGGGGCGACTCGCTGCCCGCAGTTTACGACGGCGGATTGTTCTCTTGCGATCCGACCGGCAACCTCGTCCATTTCGATCGACTGGAACCCGCTGGCGCCACCTTCGCCGCCCGCCGCGCTCGCGAAGGCAGTGAATTCCTGGCCAGCCGCGACAATTGGTGCCGACCGGTACATCTCAGCCATGCGCCTGACGGCGCGTTGTACGTGTGCGACATGTACCGCAAGACGATTGAACATCCGGATTATCTACCGGTTGAAATCCGCAAACGCACCGACTTTACCAGTGGGAAAGAGATGGGACGCATTTGGCGGATTCGGCGCCAAGACCTCTCGCCCGCGGAACTCGAGCGACGCGCCACCCAACGTGTGCATTCGCAAACTCCATCCGCCGAACGACTCGCTGCGGCACTTGCCGACACCAACGGCTGGAGCCGTGACACGGCGGTTCGACTGCTTTGGGAACGGCTACAACTCGGCAAGGAGTCTCGACTCGAAGCCCTGGCCGCACTCCACGGCGTCCTCCGGCCAACACCGACCCCCAACTCCAACACCACTTCCTCACCTCCGTCATCCTCATCGTCAACGGCGACGAACCGTCCAGCCGCGGTTGCCGCCACTTTGCGGTTGCTGGAGGCCAGCGGAGAACTGACCAGCGAGGAACTTGGAGCCGCCTTGTCGGACGATTCGCCCGGTGTCCGGGAACTCGCAGTGGCCGCCGTCGAACAGCGGTTGGCGAGCAATCCCCAATGGCTGGACCGCGTATTGCCACTGGCGAACGATCCATCCGCTCGCGTGCGTTTTCAAGTCGCGTTGTCGTTGGGCGCGAGCGATTCGCCGCGAACGCTCGCCGCGCTCGCTTCGATCGCCCTGCGCGATGGCCCCGATCGCTGGGCCCGTGCCGCGGTGTTCAGCGCGGTGGCCGGACGGGAACCGTCGTTTTTCGTGGCACTGAGGACCGCCGCCTTGGCGGCCGATGCGGCTTCGGACCCGACCGCTGGTGCTGCGGCGAAAGGCGCTGCGGCTACCAGTGCTGTGGTGACGGGTGCCGCGCCGACCAGTGCCGCGCCGACCAGTGCCGCGCCGACCAGTGCCGCGCCGACCAGTGCGGTGGCGACTGACGGGACCGATACTTACGCGGCCGTCGAGTTGTGGACTGAAATGGGACGACTACTTGGGGCTGCGTCCTCGGCGACACCGCCCGCTCGACCGCTCGGCACATTGCTGATCGAACTACTGGGCGAGTCGGGTTCGCCCGCGTCGGTCGGGCAAGTCGATCGGGAATTCATTCGCACGGCGGCGTTGCTCAGCGGGTTCGGCGATTCCGTGCGGAGTCGCGGCATCGCGGGCGCGGAAACGGTAGGCGTGCTGCGAGCGATCATCCAACAAGCGGCCAACCAGCCAGCGGAGGTCAAAACGGCCGATGTAAAAAACTCCGCGACTGCCGCCGAAGACCGGCTCAAGGCATTGTTTAAGCGGGCATTGTCGGCGGCCGCCGACCGAGCGGCGGCCGAGTCGGTGCGTCGCTTGTCCCTGACGCTGCTTGCGCATGCCGACTTTGCGACAGCGGGCGAGCGACTGTTGGAACTGGTGGATCCAAGCGAACCAGCGACCGTGCAGTCCGGCGCGGCCCGCGCGTTGGGCTTGATGCGATCGCCGACGATCGCCGCAACGTTGCTCGCGGCGGAAAAATTCCGCGGTTACACACCGCGATTGCGGGAAGAGGTGATCGGCACGGTTTTGGCAAACTCGCAACATTTGCCGGGATTGATGGAGGCATTGGAATCGGGCGCGGTTCCCGCCAACGCGATCGATTCGCTACGTCGCCGTCAACTGACCGAGCACCGTGATCCGGAGTTGCGAGCCCGAGCTCAAAAGGTTTACGCCGCCGCGACTCCGGGAAACCGGTCGGCGGTCTACGAACAATTGAAGACTGTCGTGTCACTGGATGCCAATCCCGCGCACGGCAAACAGGTTTTCAAACGCGTTTGTGCGTCGTGCCACCGCCTGGACCGCGATGGTTCGCCGGTCGGCCCGGATTTGTTCAGCATTCGCAACCAACCGAAAGAAGCGATCCTGTTGCACATCGTGATTCCCGAGCAAGAGATCACTCAGGGCTTCGCAGCCTACGTGGTGGCCACGCATGACGGCCGAGTGCTCACCGGATTGCTCGCTGCCGAAACACCGACCAGTATCACACTGCGTCAGGCGCTGGGAAAAGAGGACACGATCTTGCGAAGCGATATCGAGCGGATCGCGGCGAGCCAGTTGTCGCTGATGCCTCAGGAGTTGGAGAAGCAGTTGAGCCGCCAAGAATTCGCTGATTTGCTTGCCTACCTGAAAGGCCAATGACATTTCAGGCGGCAGTTCCGTCAGCATTTCGAGTGGCAGTTCAGGTGGCCGTTCGAGTGGCTGGTCGGTCGCAACTTGATCGCAATTCCAGGGATGATTTTTTACCGCGGTTTGTACCGGCCAATGGTTCATTAGCAATCAATGCAAGGCCCCTGGGTTGTTGTGGATGCGTGGCAAGACGGTTGTTGGATTATCATGGGTCAATCGATTGGTGATTTTTCGGGTAGGTGCCAGAGCTGACGCGAGCCCTGCGCTTCTATGAATCGGTAGTTCCATTCTTGGGCCAAAACGGCTGGGCGTTGCCAAAGTCGCCCATAAAAAGATTGTGGCATGGGCGGGCCAACAGTTCAGGATACTTGCCCAACCGCCCGCGCGGATGCGATCAACGCAAAAGGCTTTTCGCACCAGTCCGTTCCACCCCTGAAAGTCCAGCTCATCCAGCAATTCCCCCCAAAGTCTCTCTTCAGGCCAGTCTTGTTGCGAGAGCCGGCGTGGAATGGCGATCGAGCGTTCGGGCAGGTCGAACTCCAGGCGAGTGGCCCGTTCAAGGGCCTGTGCCAGCGATCTTTTGGCTTCGGTGGCCAAGCGGCTCAAAGCATTTAAGACTCGCGGGCCGCATGAATCACAGTAGTGGTTGCAGATAATATTCCACCGACCTTTTTTGTCGTTCCAGGTGTCTAATACCATGAGGTATTCGTCGACGATCTCGCAATAGTCGAAGACCTCGCCATAGGGCAGATCGTAGATCGAGACGCCTTCGCCCAAGGGAGCCATGCCGCGTAACAAGCACAAATCCCGTTCGGGACACTTCTGTCGCACCGCCATCACGGCGAAGTCTTTCTTATTGCGGATTGGATATAGAACTGTGTATACCTCCCTTGCACCCTGCATGTCGATTCCTCACTAATCTTGGACAGACCATGGGAACAGCACGCGAAACGAAGAGCCGTTCGAAGCTGGCTTGAACCTGGACAAGAGCGAACGCAGTCGCGGAGAGCCGCTCAAACAAGATGTCGTGGGAGGTACCGCTCGCTTCCCCCAAGCCACACAAAATTTTCCACATTTTGTTCGTGATAATTCAAAAAAATTCCGAGTACGCTCTGGTCGGAATATGGAGTGCTTCGATCAATGTTCGGGATGACGAGAGCGGCCCGCGTCGTGATTGACGGGTTGGACAGCGTTCGGGCTAGTTCAGATCCCTGTCCACTTCCGCGTGGTTCTCGTCACCGTTTTGCCTGAAAAAGCGATTTCATGCGTGGGGCATGTTCTTAGGGAGAAGGAGACTTCCCCATGCCCCGTAGTTCGCGCCGACGGCTAATCGATGAGAAGCGAGTTGGCACTTACCACTGCAGTAGTCGATGTGTTAGGCGAAGTTCTTTCCGCGATCGCACGGCTGGCGGACTGGAATTGGACCACCGCCAGGAATGGGTTGCGCAGCGATTGCGGGCGATCAGCGAGTTCTTCGCGATCGAGGTCACCGATTTCGCGGTGATCGACAACGAGTTCCACGCGGTGCTTCGGACACCGTGAAGCGTTCGCCGTTGTTCAATCGGCTACCGATCGACGTCTACCTGGATTGGCTGGAGGCCAATGTCGCACCGGCTGGCCGCAACGCCGCCTTGAAAACGGCGTCGTTGGAGATT
>CAIXSC010000871.1 GCA_903921945.1 uncultured Planctomycetaceae bacterium | reverse complement strand
GCCCGCGGAACAAACCTCGCCATCCCGGCAAGCTGTAACCAGGACGGCGCGGCGACCGACTTCAGCCCAATCGGCCAGCTCAACTAAACCAGCCACCTCAGCGGATTCCCCAAGCTCAACCAAACCGGCCACCCCAACCAAACCGACCACCTCGAGCAAATCAACCAAATCAACCAAATCAATCAACTCAACTCCGTCAGCCAGCTCAACCAGGCCACCTAGCTCAACCAAGCCGGACAGCTCTGCCAAATCGGCAAGTTCCGCGACGTCCGCAATGGCTACGACAGCCAAGAGTTCGCCGACGGCTGGTCGGGTCCGGCTTGTCACGAAATCACGGAGCAGTGCGGCCCGTGGGCAAATGCCGGTCCGAACTGTCAATGCGGAAGATGGCGAGTCCTCGCCCGAACCGGCCGCGGTGCAAGCCTACGCGACTCAGTTCGGCGCGGCGCCCGGCACCCCGGTCGGGGATGCACCGGTTTCGACCGGCCCTCAAGAATCCGTCGAAGCAGGTCGCTCGTCGAGGGCGGAAACCGACGGCGGACGCACTCCGCTTGAGGAGACGTCGGACGAGCGGGCGAGCGGCTTGGCCCCTGTGGTCTCGTCGCCAGCCGGCGAATCCGCCGCGGATTCGGAGGCCTCGCCCAACGAGATTTCCGGCCGATCACCAGCAGCCGCGGTAGTGGAGGACGAATCACCGAATGTCGCGCCACCGACGGTGGCTCCGACCGCGATTGAGAATACGGCTCCGACCGCGACTCAAGGCAGGTCGGCGGGTGGAATCGCGAGTGGCGTGGCCATTGGAACCGGCATCCTGGGAGCTCAGTCGCCGAGAGTCAACAGTGGTCCACTTGGACCGTTGCCGCGACCGCCGGGGGATGTGACCGGCGACCCCGTGGTTCGGCTCACGCAGCGGCCCGCCATCGGGTATGAGCCCGAGCCACCTAGCCCCTCGGATCGACCGATACCGGGATTGGCGTCGCCGCCGGTCGACGCGGTCGGCGAGCCACAGGGAAGCTCGTATCTGGATCTGGATTCCTATCTCGACGACGGACGCGGCGGGTACGACGGCGAATGGACGTGGCAACTGTTGCCCTCGAGCCTGATCTACAAGTCGTATTTAGCGGGGCTGAAGGAGTCGCGTCTGGCGAGCCAGCATGTGAACATCCGCGGCGACGGATGGCTGTGGGACGCGGTGCTTGGCGGCCGAGTCGGTTTGCTGCGGTACGGCGACCGGGATCCTGTTTTGCCGAACGGTTGGCAGATTGACGCGGAAGGCTCGGCGCAAGTGCGATTGGATGTGACGAACGACGTCAATGTCCGCGCGGTCGACTATCGAGGAGGGTTGCCGATCACGTACGGCGCTGGTCGGTTCCGCACGAAGTTCGGCTACTACCATTTGAGTTCGCATTTGGGCGACGAGTTTCTTATCGAGAACCCGGGATATCCGCGGTTGAACTATTCGCGGGACTGCCTGGTTCTCGGCGAAACCTTTTACATCACCGAGCGGCTGCGGGTGTACGCGGAAATGGCGTGGGCGTTCCATGACGATGTGTCAAAACCGTGGGAATTCCAGTTCGGCGTCGACTACTCGCCCATCGCGCCGACGGGATTTTCCGGCGCTCCGTTCTTCGCCGCCAACGGCCATATTCGCCAGGAATTGGACTACAGCGGCCATTTCACGCTGCAAACGGGCTGGGCCTGGGTGAGTGATGAAAACGGCCGGCTGCTGCGGCTCGGTTTCCAATACGTCAACGGACTCAGCACTCAATACTCGTTCTACAACCAGTTCGAGCAGCAAGTCGGTATGGGGTTGTGGTACGACTACTGATCCGCGCGACCCGCGAAGCCGGGAGCGACTGACATTGACCGCCTGCGGGGATTCCCGGACAATGCCGCCCGGTGTCCCCAGGTTCCCGGAATCAGCAGGCTTCCATGTCCGACCCCGCCGTCCCGCCGCCGTCTTCCCCTGAGCCCGATGGCAAGGCCGCTTCGGCGCCATCGTCCGGAGCCGCTCGCAGCGGCTCTGCTGGCAAATCCTCCGGTAAGGCGCCCGTCGCGGGAAATGGTCCGCTTACCGACCATCCGCCTGCCACGGCGGATGCGGTGGCTTCGGGCACTGAGGAAGTGGGCCTTCACGAGGCGTCGCGGCGGGAAAAGATGCGGCGGATCGAATCGCTTGGATTCGATCCTTGGGGCCAGCGGTTTGACAACCGCGTCGGCATTGGTTTGATTCGCGGGCGGGCGGACGAAGTGCTGTTCCACAAAGCCGATGGCGGCTCGGTGGCTCTGCCGGAGTCCGCAGGCCAGGACCAGAATGCGTTTCGGCAGTGGCTTGGGGCGCAAGGCGCGGGCGAAATGCGCGGTCCCAAGGTCCGGGCTGCTGGTCGTATCGTGCTGCTGCGCGACACCGGCAAACTGAAATTCATCGACATCCAGGATTGGACAGGCCGGATCCAGTTGTTCGTGGGCAAAGCCCAAGTCGGCGAGCGGAACTGGGAATTGTCCGATTGCTTCGATCTGGGTGACTTGGTGGGCGTGGACGGCGAGCTACGTCGGACGAAAACGGGCGAGCTGACGATCTTCGCCGAGAGCCTGCATTTTCTCACGAAGTCGATCGAGCCGCCGCCGGACAAGCATCACGGTTTGCACGATCCGGAACTCCGCCAACGCATGCGTTATGTGGATTTGGCGTACGGCGAAGGGGTGCTCGATCGCTTCCTCAAACGCACGAAAATCGTGCAATCGATCCGCGGCACGCTGGGTGGACAGGGATTCGTGGAAATCGAAGGGCCCACGTTGCATTCGATCGCCGGCGGAGCGGCCGCTCGCCCGTTCAACACCCATCACAACGCGCTCAACATTCCGTTGTTCCTGCGGATCGCGCTGGAACTGCATCTCAAGCGGCTGATGGTTGGCGGCATGGAGCGGGTCTATGAACTCGGCCGCGTCTACCGCAACGAAGGGGTCAGTCCGCGGCACAATCCTGAATTCACGATGCTCGAAGTCTACCAAGCGTATGGCGACTACGAGTCGATGATGGATCTGACCGAACGCTTGATCCTGGACGCGATCCGGGCCACTGGCGGCGGCAACGTGCTGCCATGGGCCGATAAAACGATCGACTTCACGCCGCCATTCGCGCGGCGATCTTACGACGAGCTGTTCCTGGAACACACCGGTATCGATCCGCATGACGCTTCCGCAGTCGCCGCCTACGCCGAGGGGCTCGGTTTCGAGACGAAAGGCAAACACCCCGACGTCGTCAAGAGTTTTGTGTTCGAAGAAAAGGTCGAAGACTCGCTCGTTGGTCCGGTCTTTGTGATCGACTACCCGGCAAGCATTTGCCCGTTGACGAAACGCAAACGGTCCAAGCCGGAGGTGGCGGAGCGATTCGAGCTGTTCATACACGGCATGGAAGTGGCCAACGCCTACACGGAGCTCAACGATCCCGACTTGCAGGAGCAGCTCTTCCGAACTCAATTGGCGGGCCTTCCCGAGGAGGACTCGATGGCCCGCATGGACCACGACTTCATCCGCGCCCTGCGGCATGGAATGCCGCCCGCCGGCGGACTCGGCATCGGCATCGACCGCCTGGTGATGCTGTTGACCAACGCCCAGACGATTCGCGATGTGATTTTGTTCCCGTTGCTGCGTCCCGAACAACATCCGTAACAGGTTGCGAACCGAGGTCCGTCAAAAGGTCCATCTCAAGGTCCGTTACAAGCCCCATCGCGAGGTCGGTAGCGAGTGCGGTGGCACGTCGGTTAACAAGTTGGGTTGCACGTTCGGCAGCAAGTTCGTAAGCGAGGGCTACGGCAAGTTCTACCTTGAGTTCCGTGGCCAGCCCGTGATGGTGGTATGGCGAAATGAGCGAGCGAGGGAATGTTCGCGGCAAACGTTGAGTGGCTAGCGGTGAGCGGCTCAAGTTGAGCGGCTAGCGGTGAATGGCAAACATTGAATGGCTCGAGTTGAACGGCCCGCGGTGAGTGGCTCTTGTTGAACGGGTCGCGGTGAAGCGTTAACAGCCAAAGGATTGGCGATGTATAAGCTGTTGCTGTCATGGCGGTATTTGCGGAGCCGCTGGATCGCGTTGGCCTCGATCATTAGTGTCACGTTGGGCGTGGCGACGATGATCATTGTCAACAGCGTGATGGAAGGGTTCACGCAGGAGATGCACGACCGCCTCCACGGCATCCTGTCGGATGTGGTGGTGGAAAGCGTTGGACTGGGAGGCATCGCGGCGCCGGACGAGCACGAGCGGATCATTCGCGAGGAATTGGGCGCGGACCTCGAAGGCGTGACGGCGGCGGTTCGCGTCCCCGCGATGCTCAACTGCCAAGTTCGTGGCCAATGGGTCACTCAGCAGGTCATGTTGATCGGGATCGACGAGCGGACTTACGGTTCGGTCAGTGACTTCAGCAAGTATCTCAAGCATCCGGCGAATCGCGAGCAGTTGAGTTTTCTGTTGCGTGACGGTGGTTTCGACTCGCCGCTGCCGTCGTCTGGCTGGGAGCATCGACGTCTGCGGGTCGGCACGGAACGCGCTTACCGCGAGGAGTTGCTTCGCGCCGAGGAGACTCGCCGCGCCGCCGAAGTACCGCCGGGCGTGGAGACGCCGCTGGCCGCTGAACCGTCGCGGATCGCCGAGTCGGCGAATGAGGCTCCGCGGGCCGATAACGCCGAACTGGCGAAGGACGCTCAGCGGGCGGCCGACGGTGAAGCCGCGAGTGACACGAACCGCGGATCGGCGGCGGTCGGGGCGCAAGCTGAAGGTCCGCTCGCTGACGTCGCGAGCGGGCCGGCGCCGCAGGATCCGTTCCGTCGCCGACGGTCGGGCGGAAGCGACTTCGCCGCGGCGGCTGGGTCGAGTCCGACAGGCACCGAGGGGCTCGGCGCCGAGGGGATGGCGGCCGAGGGGATGGCGGCCGAGGGGCTAGCGGCGGAGGGACCGGCGAATCTGTTCGATGAATTGACGGAGCAGCACACGGGGATTGTCTTGGGCATCGCGATTACCAGTGTTCGGCATCGTTCGCAGGACGGCACGGTGCAGGATTTTTTCCTCGCGCGGCCCGGTGATGATGTTCAGATTACTTTCCCCAATTCGGGCCAGCCGCCGAAGGCGGTCAGCGACAAGTTCACGATTGTGGACATGTACGAAAGCAAGATGAGCGAATACGACTCGAGTTTCGCGTTCGTGCCGCTTAGCCGCCTGCAGGATTTGCGGGGCATGATCGATCCGCGGACGGGGGTGGGGTCGGTGACATCGATTCAGTTGCGATTGCGGAAGGGGGCCGATCTGGATGCGGCGCGGGACAAACTGCGGCGGCGGTTTCCGATTGAGCAGTACCAGTATCGGATTGAAACCTGGCGGGATTTGCAGGGGCCGTTACTGGCGGCTGTGCGTATGGAAACGACGATCCTCAACATCTTGCTGTTTTTGATCATCGCGGTCGCCGGCTTTGGCATCCTCGCGACGTTCTTCATGATCGTGGTGGAGAAGACGCGTGATATCGGGATCCTGAAATCGCTCGGCGCGCCCAGTGGCGGCGTGGCGAGCATTTTTCTGAATTACGGATTGGCGCTCGGCATTGTTGGCTCGGGAGTTGGCATGGTGCTCGGGCTGCTCTTCGTGGCCTACATCAACCAGATCGCCGCCGGCTTGGAATGGGTCACGGGCCAGGAAGTGTTTGATCCGACGATCTATTACTTCCAACAGATCCCCGCGATCGTCAAACCGTTCACGGTGGCTTGGGTTGCAGTGGGCGCCGTGCTGATCGCGGTAGCTGCCAGTGTCCTTCCCTCGTTGCGAGCCGCCCGACTCCACCCGGTCCGCGCCCTGCGATACGAGTGATGTGGTTGGTCGCAGGCGAGTGACGAGTTGCCCACCACGCACACCCCGCCCTGCTCCAGCCCACCAAAATCACAAACCCAGCAACTAGCAACTAGCAACTAGCAACCAGCAACCAGCAACCAGCAACCAGCAACCAGCAACCAGCAACTTGCAACTTGCAACTAGCAACTAGCAACTAGCAACCAGCCCTCGTCCATGGAGCTACGCCGTGATCCGTTCGCATCAGTCGTTACCCAACGGCGAATCTGTCGATGAACTGAAGGATGGTTCGGCGGGGCTGGGCCGGGATGCCGGTTATGGCGGGTGGCTAGCTCGGTTGGACTCGCCGCATCCGAGTCGTGGCGTCGTGGATACGGCGGCCTCCGAGTCGAAGGATGTCGCTGGGCCGGTCGTCAAGTCGGCCGCGGGCGCGGTGGCGGCGGCATCGGCTCGAAGGAACGGGATTCATCTGGCGGCCAAGGCGGTCAAGAAGAGTTACCGCAAGGGTCACGTATCGATTCCCGTGCTTCGCGGGGTCGACTTCGAGGCGCGGCCGGGCGAGTTCACGGCGATTGTCGGCCAGAGTGGCTCGGGGAAGAGCACCTTGCTGCATCTCTTGGGAACGTTGGACGCCCCGGACGCTGGCGAAATCCACCTGCGTGGCCAGCGGATCGACAACATCGCCGCTCGCGAGCGGGATGTCATACGGAATCGACGGCTGGGGATGATTTTTCAGTTCTATCACTTGCTGCCGGAACTCTCGACGTTGGAAAACGTGTTGGCGCCGGTGATGATCCGCGAAGGGGTGTTCGGCTATTGGCGGAAGCGTCGCGAGAACGTGGCGCGGGCGACGCGGCTTTTGGAGATGGTGGGGCTGGGACATCGGCTTGCGCATCGTCCGCGGGAGTTGTCTGGGGGCGAGATGCAGCGAGCGGCGATTGCACGGGCTTTGATTGCGGAACCGGAGATCTTGTTGGCGGACGAGCCGACTGGGAATCTAGACCGGCAAACGGGCCGCGAAATCCTGTCGTTGCTGCGAACCTTGAACGACGAACACCATCTCACTATAGTCATGGTCACCCACGATTTGGCCATCGCCTCCCAGGCGGACCGCACGGTGCGGCTCGTTGAAGGACTTGTGGAACAGGTTTGAGATGCCACTGCAGATCTACATCGCCGGCAAGCTTTACGACAAAGAAGACGCGAAAATCAGCGTCTACGACCATGGGTTGCTGTATGGCGACGGCGTGTTCGAAGGGATGCGCAGCTACAGCGGCAAGGTGTTTCGGCTCGCTGAACATCTTGATCGCCTGTGGGATTCGGCCCAGGCGATTTGGCTCACCATCCCGATGACCAAGGAAGAGATGGCCAAGGCCGTCTACGACACGCTGAAGGTCAACGGAATCGAGGATGGCTACATTCGCCTCGTGGTGACTCGCGGAGCCGGAAGTTTGGGGCTGGACCCGAACCGCACCAGCAATCCGCAAGTGATCATCATCACGGATCACATCGCGCTCTATCCGCGTGAGTACTACGAAAAGGGGTTGGAACTGGTGACGGCGAGCACGATGCGGAACCACCCGGCCGCGCTCAGCCCGCGAATCAAGTCGCTCAACTACCTGAACAACATCCTCGCCAAGATCGAAGGGCTCAAGGCGGGCTGTGTCGAAGCGTTGATGTTGAATCACAAGGGTGAAGTCGCCGAATGCACGGGCGACAACATTTTTCTGATCGCCAAGGGCGAACTCCTGACACCGCCGATCGACGCGGGGATACTTGAAGGAATCACTCGGAACGCTGTCATCGATATCGCTCGCGACGCCGGCATCACCACGCGTGAAATCTCGCTGACTCGCTACGACGTTTACGTCGCGGACGAGTGCTTCTTAACTGGCAGCGCTGCCGAGGTCATTCCGGTGGTGAAGGTGGACAATCGCGAGATTGGCGCGGGCGTTCCCGGCCCGATCACGCAGGACCTGATCCGTCGTTTCCACGAATTGACGCGGAAGTAACGGCTCGATCGCACGGCAGTCTTCGATGCTCGCGTCCATCGCGCTCTCGTGCGACGATCGCTGCGCCGCCGCATCGCCCGTGTGAACCGCTTCCCCTCCCGTTCATCGATCTGCACCGCGAGCCAACGCTCTGTGCGAGCGCCGTCGTTCTCGGGCGAGTTGGCGGTAAACGCGCGGGCCGGATCACCGGCTCATCGTTGTCGTCTTGGCCTGCATGGGTTACGATCGGGACGTCGCTGGCTGGGGAATAAGTGGCGCGGCCGGATGTGGAGATTGCGAATATGCCGTTGTACGAGGTCGAGACGGATTCCCACATCATCATCACGTGGGCGGAGAACGAGTCGATCGCTAACGGAGTCGTCGCGGATGCGTATCCTGGCGACCGAGTTATCCGGATGACCAAGCGACCGCGGGACACCTGGGTGATCTCCAAGGGCGTACTCGGGCTGACGACTCGTCATAGCCCGTGCGATATCGCGCGGGATTGCCTGTCGAAAGCGGCGGGCGACAAGCTGCACGCGATCCGTCTCTACATGCAAGCCACTGGCGATGATTTGGATCGGTCGCGGAAGGTGATCGAGTCGAACATGGTGATGGGCTGGTAATGATCACGTCGCGTTTTTCCCTGAAAACGCTCCTGCTGGTGATGACCGGTTCAGCGTTGTTTTTCGCCGTGGTCTCCCAGGCGGCTCGCGGGCAAGGCTGGGCTTTGGGACTGGCGTTCGCGGTGGCCGCTTTGCTGTGCATTCTGGTCGTCCACGTGATTTTTTTTGTCGCCACAGTGCTCATGGGCGGCCTGCTTCAACTCGTGGTCCGCAAACGTCCGATGGCTGGCGAGGGTTCGCCGTTCGCCCAACATCGTCCTCCGCCACAATGGATCGAGCCATCGGAGCCAGAAGGCTGAGCGGGCTGACTCTCGACGTCTCGCTTCCATTTTCCAATGCGTAAGCGATGGCAGATCACACCGAAATGCGTGTCGTGTACCCGTTCCGCAGTCCAGTTTGGGCGAGCCTTGCCGTGAAGCGTTCTAACGAGAATCCATCGCCAAGGGACTGGTGTCTGCCGCGTGGCGAGTCGTTCCAGCGAATCGCAGCGTCACTGGCCTCGACTCTGGCCTCGACACTGACCCTGATGCTGGCGAGTTGGCTGGTGGCGCCTGCGGTATGTTTCGCGGACCAAGTCTGGACGCTGTCGGATAGCTCGCCGCGCGCCGGTTTACGATGGGAGATTTCGAGCAGTGGAGCAGTGGGAGCGGGGTATCTGCCACTACGAGTGGCGCTCGAAACGGTGCCCGCAACGCCATCGCCGGTCGATCGGCCGATCCTGTTTGAACTGGAACTGGAGCGTAATGGAAACCGGGATCGGTTTTCTCGCGAGATCGTATTGCCTGCCGGAGAAACTCGCGTCACGACAACTCTCCCGATCACGTTCGGCAAGTCGTTGTATTGGAACGTCGCCAAGGTCAAGTGTTCGGAATACGGCCAAACGATTCCGGAGTTGAGCAACCCGCTTTCGAAATCGTACGCGGCACAGACGGCCGGGGAAACTGAACTCTACCCCTCGATCCTGTTTGTCGATCGCGACGCGCCGCCCGTCGGACAGCGGCAGGACATGATCAACAGTCTACTATCCCTGCGGGAGCCGGTCGCGGCCGTGTTGCCGCGGTTTCTGCCGTTAACGGCGCGGCTCTGCGCAACGTATGGTGGGGCCGACATGGCTGCGACGTCCATGGGCGGCGTGGGTGTGGGTGTGGGGAATTCGCTTTCGAACTTGGCGGCCAGTCAACCCCAGCCGACGTCGATCAACGACGCGCACCTCTTGAGCGTTATCGCTTCTTTGGACAACGTGGGACTGTTATCGCCGGGGGAACTTCCCGACCAGTGGCTGGCGATATCGAACTACGACGTGATCTTCATTCCGTGGCCCGAGCTCCAGGAGTTGGCTCGATCGGCTTCCGGGCGCTACGCGGCGCTACGAGCGTGGACGAGTGCCGGCGGCGTGTTGTGTGTGCATGGAATTGGCGAACGCTTCGTGGCTCAACGCGCGCTGGAAGCCGCGCTCAAGCTCTCGGCAAACTCGGAGGTGTCTCGCACAACGGTGCCGCGGACACCACCCAAGCCGACCGCCTCGCCGGACTCGCCAGCGTCCAGCAATCGCACCGCCTTGACTGCCAGGGAGCTGACAAGCCAAGTATTCGCTTCGGCCTGGCGTGAACTGGATCCGTTGTTGGAGCCGAAAGTTGTACCGCTTCACTGGCCAGTCGAGGAACAATTCATGATCGGCCAGTCCAAGCCCGCCAGGGAATGGAGTGACTCGTCAGCGGCTTTGCCGCAACCGCTGCCGGGGCTCCCGTCCCTTTCGTTCAAAACCCGCGCCCGCAGTCTGGGGTTAGGGCTTGTCGTTGCGATTGACACGCAGGACCCTTGGGAAACCTCGGTGGAGAATTGGGGACAGTTATTCCATTTCATCGGCGAAGCGCGTTTCCGTCCCCTCCAGCGTCTCGGTTTGTCGCGGCTTTCGGAGAATCCCGACTTTGGAACTTTCGTCATTCCCGGAGTGGGACGGCCTCCGACCATGCTGTTCCTCTGCCTGATAACCGCCTTTGCGATCGTGATCGGACCGGTTAATTACCATTTCTTGCGAAAGCGCCGTCGGCTTCACTGGATGTTTGTGACCGTGCCAGCGGCCGCGTTTCTGGCGGCATTCGGGTTACTCGCATACGCCGTGTTGGCCGATGGACTCGGGGTGCGAACACGGGTCGCGTCGGTGACCCACGTCGATCAACTTGCGTCAGTCACCAGTTCCGTTTCGCGTCAAACATACTTTGCCGGGATAACTCCTCGAAACGGCCTCCAGTTTCCCGGCGATGCCCTGGTTCACCCCATTGAACGCTGGTGCAGCCTCGACGAGCCACGGCAACGGCGGACCCACGCCGTCTTCTGGTCGGATCTCCAAACCTACACGTCCGGTTACGTTTCGCCGCGAACCATGTCCGAATGGCTTGTCGTCGCCCCGCAACCTTCCACTTTGGGACTTCGCATTCAGATGGCGGCCGAAGGCTCGGGAGCGTGCCGCGTGCGAAATGAATTGGGCGTCGACTTGCACGCCCTGGTGATCTGCGACGAACAAGGCAGGCACTACTTCACTTCAGGGTTGGCATCGAACGAGGAAGTGAAGCTTGACGAGCAACCCTGGAAGGAAGTCTTCAAGCTGCTGTACTCGGCGATCCCGCCGCAGCCACCGCCCACCAGCGGATGGGAAACACGCCGGAACAATGCCTGGATGTTTTGGTCCCGCCAGTCCATGGCAGGGTCCTTTGAAAGATCGCTGCTGAACAACTACCGACAGCAATTACTCGCGGGCCAGCAGTTCGAGCACCGCCGGGGCTATCTGGCACTGGCGAAGCAGCCCGTCGCCACCCCTTTGGGCACCACGCCGGCCGAACTTATTCACGATCTCCATATCGTGATCGGAGCCTGGTGAAGGCCGAAGGAGTTCGGCGTACCAAGCTCCTTCGGCGTACCAGGCTCCATGGATGAGACGCGCCTTCGACGTGCCTCCCACGTGGAGCGAAGCGATGGACCATCGCCGAAAGCGCCGGATCGCGGCTTACAAACCACGCGAGGCGCAACCTGCAATTCGCGATGCGACGATCACTTCACGCCGATCAGTTCGACGAGGAAATGCAAGGTCGCGCCGCCGGGAATGACGCCGCCCGCGCCGCGATCGCCGTAGCCCAGCCGAGCGGGAATGACCAGCTCGATCATGCCGCCTTCGCCGACCAGTTGCATGCCTTCGGTCCAGCCTTTGATGACTTGGTTCAGGCCGAACTCGATCGTCTCGCCGCGTTCGTACGAACTGTCAAACACTTTGCCGTTGTCGAGCCAACCGTGGTAGTGGACTTTGACCCGCTGCGCGGCGGACGGCTTGCGTCCCGTGCCGGCTCGAAGCACCCGGTACTGCAGTCCCGTAGGCGTCAACATAAACCCTTTGGGAGCATCCGCATCGATCTTGCCCGCGCCTTTCGGCAGCGTTGGAAAGGGCACTTCCTTCGTCTCTTGGCTCACGCCTGTCACTCCTGGGAAAAACACCAAACCAAACATCAATACGGCCGACGCAAAACCTACCGCGTTACGCGCCATCGTCCCATCCTCCTTGGATGACTCCCCATCATTCCGTCCCGAACACATTCCTTCTCAACCCGGTCATCCCACCCCATCGTCGCCGCGAACGCGGCTGGCTGGCGAGACGAGCGGGCGAGTGATAACAGTTGATCGGCGCGGCGTCAATTGGCGGCGGCGCCCCGCAACGCGCGGCCGGGACGCGCCGCGGTCAAGCGACCGTCGTCCAGCACCAGTTGGCCGTTCACCACCACGTGGGAGATTCCCTCGGCGTATTGGAATGGTTCGTTGTAGGTCGCGCGATCGATCACCGCCTCGGCGTCGAACACGACGAGGTCCGCGAACCGGCCGACAGCGATGGTTCCGCGGTCGGCGAGGTTGACTTTGTTGGCGTTCAGCGAAGTCATCTTGCGAACCGCTTCTTCCAGACTCAACACCTTTTCGCGGCGCGCGTACACGCCAAGGACTCGCGGAAACGTGCCGAAGCTCCGCGGATGCGGATTGCCGCGGCGGAGCGGCCCGTCGATCGCCAGCGCCGACCCATCCGAGCCGACCGAGCACCACGGCTGCCCGAGCGCCTTGCGCATGTCTTCTTCGGTGTGGTGCGCGTACACCGTCGGCACCGAACCGCCCTGGTCGATCAGCAATTCGAACAGCTCGTCCAGATCGTCAATCCGCCCCGTTCGGCCCGCGGTCCGCAGACTCAACACGCGATCCATCGTCAGTCCCTGGTAAGTGCCGCGGCCGCTGACGAGCATCCGCGACCAGTCGCCGCCGATCGCCGTGAAATGGTTGTACCAACCGGGCAGTCCCTGGCGGATGTCTCGTTTGAGCCGCTCGCGGAGCGTCTTGTCGCGCAGGTTGGCGAGCAGTTTTTCTTTGCCGCCTTCATGGGCCCACGGCGGGATGATGCTCGACAAATCATTGTTGCCGCGCGTGTACGGGTAGACATTGGCTTGCACGTCGATGCCGCGTTCGCGAGCTTTCTGGATGAGTCCCGCGAGTTCGTCCATGCGTCCCCAATACTGTTGATCGGCGATCTTCAGGTGGATCACGTCGACTCGGATGCCGGCTCGTTCGCCGACCTCGATCGCCTCGCGAACCGCGTCAAACACGCCTCCGCCTTCGTTGCGATTGTGGGTCGAATAGATCCCGCCATGCCGAGCGGCCACCCGCGCCATCTCGACAAGATCGTCGGTGGTGGCGAGCGACCCGGGCGGCATGGCGAGCATCGTGGAGAGCCCGAGCGCGCCGTCGCGCATCGCTTCGTCGATCAACCGTTTCATCGCGTCGAACTCGTCGGCCGTCGGTCGGCGATGCGATTCGCCCATGACACAACGCCAGACGGAATCGAGCCCGACGTAGGAGGCGACGTTTACCGCGATTCCCGATCGCTCGACGGCGTCGAGATAGCCTCCGAGCGTTGTCCACGAGACGGTTTCGCCGCGCGACACGGCCGAACCGGGCGGCCGTTTTCCTTGCGACGGGCCTGGCGAACCGCCCTCGCCCAGGATCTCGGTGGTGACCCCTTGCCGCACTTTGCTCGCCGCCGCCCCATCTTCGAACAGCAGCAAGTCCGAATGCGAATGAATGTCGATGAACCCTGGCGCGACAAACCGGTCGGCCGCATCGATCTCCCGAACTCCCCGCGCGGCTCCCAAATGTCCGACCGCCGCGATTCGGTCGCCACGCACTCCAATCGCGCCACGTTGCCACGGGTTCCCGGTTCCGTCGATAATCCTCGCGTTTCGCACGATCAGGTCGAACGGCAAGACAGCGGGGGTATCGGCCGGGGTGGGACTCGTCGCGCGCTCTTGAGCCGATGATTGGCACGGCAGCCCGATGCTCAACACGACCAAGCTTGCGGCCCCTACGATGGAAGCGAACATGGCGAACGGCACGATGGAAGGCTCCTTGGTGATGGATGGCACGCCATGATACAGGGATTGACGCGAACGGCGGCGCTGGCGGCCTTGGCGGCATGGTGGGGCGGATTGACGTTTTACGGCGGCGTGGTGGTGCCGCTCGGATCCGCGCGATTTGGGGCCGCCGAGCAAGGCGTGGTGACTCGAGATGCCACTCAGTGGCTTCATGCCATGGCGTTGGCGGCGGCGACTGGC
>CAIXSC010000870.1 GCA_903921945.1 uncultured Planctomycetaceae bacterium | reverse complement strand
TCGTTGGTAGTGATCACGACGAGCGGCGTGGCGCCCTGCTGGGCGATCGCGTTGACACGTCCAGGAACGGGAAATTGCCGGTTACCGAGCGCTTCCAGCAGTCCATTGGGCACATCGGCCTCCGCCTTGTCGATTTCGTCAATCAGCACGACGGCGGCGCCACCACTTTCTTCCCATTCCATTTCGCGATAAGCGGACGGCGACTCGGCGAGTTTGGACTGATCCCACGCCGATTCCCAATCGAATGCCCACCAGAGCGGTCCGGGCGTGATAAACCGGCTGAGATCGACGCGAAGACCGATCAGTTGCCCGACATCCCGCATCCACGTTTCCATCGTTCGTCCACTGGCCTTGGCATCCTGCTGGTTGGGCTCGGAGGCCGCTGTCGGATTCATAGGAGGCAAGAAGCTGGCCACCGCCCCCATCAGTTGCGCTTCGGCCAACCGCCGCACCGAGTCGACGGTGTACATCAGGTCGCGGGCCTCGGTCCGGGAATCGACCACGGTTGGGAGGAAGCGGCGGTGGAGCGCGACGGCCGCCGCCTCGGCCAGTTCCGTTTTCCCCACCCCGGGTTCTCCGCGAACGAGCAGCGGCCGGGCCGCCCCGAGCGCCGCGAGAATGGCCGCTCGCACCGGTTCCTCGAACAAGTGCTCGCGACGCTCGACACCCTGGGCTGTCGGCAACAGGACCGATTCCGGGATCTGCCATCGCGTCATGGTTTGGTTACCTCGGGGGGGAGAAGTTCGTTTTCGATCCACGGCGCCAAAGCATCGCTCTGTCGATCGCGGTCCGCGTCCGGTGGCGTCCCCATGGAAACCACCAATAGTTCCGGATAATGTTTCCGAAGTTCGTCGGCATATTCCGGACTGAACTGCGTGTACTCGTCATCGCTCATGAGGTAAATCCTTGTACCTTTAGCGACCGCCCGACGTAATAGGGCATTAATTTGCGGTATGGGATTGACCCAGCCCTTTTTGGGAATGGTGAAATGGTCACTGAGCACCGTGGCCAATTGGTCCGCCCAAGTATTCGCACGGGCAATTCCAGTCTCTGCGGGTCGCGCGACGACCGCAGCGTTTCCGATGGGAAGTGGCTCCTCTTCCAATTTTTTGAAACGTGCAATCCTTCCTTCCATTCCCGCCATCACGATCTCGACGATCGATCGGTGGGAACAAGGGAGGACAAAAAAACGTTGACCGGCTGGAACATGGGCCAACAAATCCCTGACCGTATCCGGCGCGAGTGTCGCCGAAAGGAACAAAACGTATAGATTCGAAATCGCGGCAGCGGCCTGGCTATTTCCACTCGCCGAGCAGGCCTTTTGGCATTCCGCGAGAATCAGCGCCAACTCCGTAATGGAGCGTTCTTGACTGAGCAACGACGCCACCACAAGATCCGCGTATGGCTTTGATTCGTTCTCATGGCGGGGCACTTGGAAACGGACTCCAAGTTGCTCACACGCCGCCCCATGCCCCCGAAGCAATGTCGACAGTTGCTCTCGAAGTTTTTCGATGGCGCTGGAATGCCGTTGATCTACATCTTGGCGCAACTCCGGTATCAGATCGCCACAGAACTTGGCGATGGTGGGCACGGCGATAGCGATGGCAGTCGTCGAGTTACGCCACTCACCATCGGGTTCGACCACACTGCGCGCCAGACCAACAACCGTCCGACCAGCAAGATCAAAAATGGCACCGCCGCTAAAGCCCGAGGTGATCTGGGCAGATTCAAGCGTCCAGTGATCGTTGTTTGTCTTCGTGTGGGAAGTTCTGCCGACGATAAGG
>CAIXSC010000869.1 GCA_903921945.1 uncultured Planctomycetaceae bacterium | reverse complement strand
CGAAAAGACACCGTAAGCCATGGTGGCCGCGCCGACCGCACTCAGGACGCCAGTCGTCGCCAGACCTTCCACAAAAGACACTTCCGCGCGTCGCTTCACGAAGAATGCGGAAGGGCCCCCTTTTTGATGAGCGAAAGCGACGCCGGGCACCTCGCGGTGGCTCCCAATTCGATGATCGTTGCCACTCCCAATTCGATGATCGTTGCCAACAGGCCGGAATGCCTGTTAGCCGCCGCCGGCGGGACGCATGGCGAAGCTGTGTAGGACGAGGACGCCGCCGAGCGACAGCAGGCTGAAGCCGACCCAGCGGGGTGGGCGGACGGTGCGGCGGAACTGCGGAGTCGGCATCAGGAAGCGCCGCAGGTCGGGGCCGACCGCCGCGACGCTCGGGCCTTCCGAGAACTGCTGTGCCAAGTAAGTCGACGCTTTTTCGTTCAGCACGAACGAGTCGACATGGCGGAGTTGCCACCCCAGAAGCAGAGCGACAACGCCCGCCGCGAAGTAGTGATTGCGATTCAATTGCATGGCGCGTCTCCGGTAACTTGGACAACGAAAACCTAGCTAATTTCCGGGCGTTTGGTGAAATTCCGCGAATCTCCCGCAAGGTTCGTGACTGCTCAGCCTCCCATTGCGACGCCGGCAACGACAATACGGATTGTGCCGGTTCCGTCGCCACCCCGGCTCGGAAGCGGGGCCCAAACCCAATGACGTTGACGCAACTCGCCAGGAACGGCACACTTACGGCCAGAGAACTAGCTTCGAGCCCCGGGGTTTCGGCGTTTCTTATGAGCAATCCGTCGCGCGAAGGCCGTGATGAACTGTGGTCGAGAAGTTTGGTCTCGCTGCTGTTCATGCAGGGTTTCACGGTCGTCAACGACAACGTCTTTCGTTGGCTGGCGGTCGGCATCGGCAAGCGTTTCGTCGAACCGCAGTACGAGTCGGCTGTGCTCTCGGCCGGAGCTTTGGCGTTCGTCGTCCCGTATCTGCTACTGGCGGCGCCCGCCGGCTATCTCGCGGATCGCTTCGCCAAACGCCAAGTCATCCTGGTCTGCAAGTTCGCGGAAATCGTCCTCATGGTGCTGGGCGTGTTCGCGATCGCCAATCGCAGCCTCGTGGCGCTCTTCACCATCCTTGTTCTGATGGGCGCGCAGGCCGCTTTGTTCTCCCCGTCGCGATTGATGAGTTTGCCGGAACTACTGAAGCCGTCGGCCCTCCCCTCCGCCAACGGGCTGATGGGCCTGACGACGGTCGTGGCCTCGGTGATTGGGGCGGTGATCGGCAATTGGCTGACCGATTTAACCAGCCCCGAGGGGCCAGGCGGCCTCAAGCTCTCCGCGTTCGTCTTGATTGGCGTCGCCGCGGCGGGCTACGGTGTTTCGTGGGTCATGCGTTTCGTCGAGGCGGCGAACCCCGCGCTGAAGTTTCCATGGAACGCCCCGGTGCAGACCGTTCGCGACTTGCGCGAACTGTTCCGAAACGCCGGCCTGTTCCGGGTCGCGTTGGGAATCGCCTTTTTTTGGAGCCTCGCGTCGCTCGCCCAACTCAATATCGACCGCTTCGCCTTTGACAGCGGCGCCCTCCAGCAATCCGATGTCGCGCCGCTACTCGCCGCGCTCGCGGTCGGCGTCGGAATGGGCAGCGTGCTGGCCGGCATCTGGTCGCAAGGACGGATTGAACTGGGGATCGTGCCGCTGGGCGGACTGCTGATCGCCATCTGTTCCATGGCGCTCTTCCTCGTCCCCGGCCAACTGGTCGAACCGGTTCGCGAGCCGGCCGGCGAGTTGACTCGTATGGAATCGAGTGCCGAACCGAGCGCGATCGCCGCCAACTCGCTGGCCGCCAACGCGCTGGCCGCCAACACGGAGGCTGCCAGCGTGCCGGCCGCCAACACGGAGGCCGCCAACGCGGAGACGCCGACGGCCACCGCCGGAGGCAACGAGGCGGGCAGCGGCGCCGATGCTCGCTCGAAGCCGCGTTCCGGAATTTACACACGGTCGTACGGGTTCGCGGTGGCCTTGCTCTTGCTGCTGGGCGTAGGCGCCGGGCTGTTCGACGTGCCGCTGGAAGCGTATTTGCAACATCGGAGTCCGGCCGCCTCGCGCGGGTCGCTGCTAGCCGCCAGCAATTTTTTGACGTTTGGCGGCATCTCGCTCAGTTCGTTGTTGTTTCTAGCGATGCGAGCGCCGGTTCGCGCCGATGGCGGGGCGTTGTTCACCGCGCGGCAGATTTTTCTGGTTTGCGGCGTGCTGACGATTCCCGTCTGCGTGTACATCGTGTGGCGGATCCCGCAGGCGTCGATCCGCTTTTGCGTGTGGCTCGCCAGCCTGACGCTTTACCGCATTCGTGTGCATGGCCGTGACAACTTGCCGCCAGAGGGCGGCGCGGTGCTCGCCTCCAACCATATTTCCTGGCTGGACGGTTTCTTGCTGATGATGATCAGTTCGCGGCCGGTGCGAGCGATCGCTTGGGTGGGGTCGCTCGAGAACCGCTGGGTGCGAGCGCTGGCCGACCTGCATGGCGTCATTCCGATCGATCCGGCCAAGCCGAAGTCGATCGTCAAGGCGTTGAAGACGGCGCGGGAAGCGGTGGAGCAAGGCGAGTTGGTCGCGATCTTTCCGGAGGGCGGCATTACCCGCACGGGACTGACGCAAGCGTTCCGCCCTGGCATGCTGCGAATCGTCGAAGGCACCAAGATTCCCGTCGTGCCGATTTATCTGGACGGCCTGTGGGGCAGCCTGTTCAGTTTTTCCGAGGGCCGTTTTTTCCGCAAGCGCCCCAAATGTTGGCCGTACCCTATCGATATTCATTTTGGAAAACCGATCGACACGCCGTCGGACATCCAACAAGTTCGCCAAGCCGTCCTCGAACTCGGCTCGCAAGCCGTCGCCCATAGGACTCGCGCTATGCCTATCGTCAGCCGCCTGTTCATCCGCCGCGCGAAACAACGCAAACGTGGCCGCAAGATCGCCGACTCCCTGGGGACGGAAGTCTCGGGCGGCCAGACGTTGATGCGGGCCTTGATCCTGCGACGCCTGCTCCGCCGCCATGTGCTGGCGAGCGATGAAAAGATGGTCGGCGTCTTGCTGCCCCCGTCGACGGGTGGCGTGATCGCCAACGCCGCGCTCGCGCTCGACCGCCGCGTCTCCGTCAACTTGAACTACACCGTCTCCAACGACGTGATGAACGCCTGCATCAAGCTAGCGGGCATCCGCCACGTGCTTACCACGCGGAAGTTCCTCGAGCGTTTCGAATTCAAGCTCGACGCGGAAATCGTGTTCCTGGAAGACCTGCGGGATAAAGTCGGACTGGCCGACAAACTGGTGACGGGATTGCAAACGTACGCGTTGCCCGCGCGGATGGTGGAAGCGTCGCTCGGCCTCGGTTCTGTGAAGATGGACGATCCGATCACGATCATCTTCACCTCGGGTTCGACGGGCACGCCCAAGGGCGTCGTGCTGACCTACGGCAATGTCGGCTCGAATGTGGAAGCGATTCAGACCGTCGTCCGGCTTAGCAAAGAGGATGTCTTGATCGGCATCCTGCCGTTCTTCCACTCGTTCGGCTACACGGTGACGCTGTGGACCGTGCTCGGCCTGGACATCGGCGGCGCCTACCACTTCAACCCGCTCGACGGCAAACAGGTCGGCAAGTTGGTGGAAAAGTACCGCGGGACGGTGCTGCTCTCCACGCCGACGTTCCTCCGCACCTACCTGCGGCGGTGCGAGAAGGAGGAGTTCAAGACGCTGGATGTGATCGTGGCCGGCGCCGAAAAGCTGCCGACCGATCTGTGCGAAGCGTTCGAACAGAAGTTCGGAGTGCGGCCGGTCGAGGGCTACGGCACGACCGAGCTATCGCCGCTGGTCTCGGTGAACATCCCGCCGTCGCGATCGCTCGGCAGCGACCAGGTCGATCGCAAGGAAGGGACCGTCGGCCGGCCGATTCCCGGCGTGACAGCGCGGATCACCGACCCGGAAACGGGCGCCGTCCGCCCCGTGGGTGAAGCGGGCATGCT